>JAFSIN010000101.1 GCA_017439765.1 Clostridia bacterium
CCCGATATTGCCCTTAAGGCCGATTTTGTTGTGGTTATAATTTCCGAGTCTAAATTTGGGGTATTTTCAACAACTATAATGGCAGATAAAATTTTGGTGAGCGATGCCGGGTAAACCTTTTGGTCGGCGTTTTGCGAATATAAAACCTCGCCGGTATCAAGGCTTAAAAGTATGGCTGTGTTGGCGTTTAGCGTGAATTCATTAATCTGGTAAGCCGAAACCGAGCAAGAAACTATTGAAATTATTGTAATAAATGTTAAAATATATTTGGCGAGTGTTTTAAACATATTATTTTACCTCGTTGTTTTCTTTATTTTTAATTATACAATATAGTTTACCAAAATGGAAGATACAAATTAATTTTAGGGGTGAATTTTTTTGGTATACATTACTGGCGATATGCACGGCAATATTGAGCGTTTGTATGACCGTGAATGGCGCAAACTTAAAAAGGGCGACACCCTTATTGTGTGTGGCGATTTGGGCTATTTGTGGGCCGGCGGCAAAGAGGAAGCAGAAGTCATAAAATATTTGGGCAGCCGCAAGTTTACCGTTGCATTTGTTGAAGGTACGCATGACAATTTACAAAAAATCAACCGCTGCCGCACAACCTATTGGAAGGGCGGAATGGTGCATAGAATTGAGGGCAATTTGCTGCATTTAATGCGTGGTCAGGTTTTTAACATCGAAGACACAAAAATTTTTACCTTTGGCGGCGGAGAGAGTTTAGATAAAGATATGCGGCTCGAAAACAACCTTTGGTGGCGTGAAGAAATGCCAACTCCCGCCGAAATGACAGGCGCCGCCAAACAGTTAGACAGTCTTGGCTGCAAGGTTGACTATATTATAACCCACGAACCGCCATCTCTTGTAAAAAGCGCAATGCTTTTGCGCCGCGGACTTGCCGACAGGGTTAATAAACTTAACGGATTTTTCGAAGAAATTAACGGAAACTGCAGTTTTAAACATTGGTATTTCGGCTCTTTGCATGAAGACCGGCTTGTAACCCCAAAACACACCTGTGTTTTTAGCAAGGTGTTACCAATTAATTCTCATATTAACGACAAATAAATAAAAAACAGTAGGTTTAATCCTGCTGTTTTTTTGTTTAGAATTTATTGTTTAAATGTTGTTAAAATATATAATACATTAAATTTTAAGGAGCGTTATTATGTGCACGGCCATTACCTATAAAACAAACCACCATTATTTTGGCAGAAATTTAGATTTAGAATATCATTTTAACGAAACCGTTACAATCACACCAAGAAATTATGTGTTTTCGTTTAGAAAAATGGGCGATATGAAGCAGCATTTTGCAATAATTGGCATGGCCTATGTTTTGGCCGACTACCCACTTTATTACGATGCAACTAACGAAAAAGGGCTTAGCATTGCGGCATTGAATTTTCCAAATAATGCGCATTATAACCCCTATTGCTTTGATAAAGACAATATAACGCCGTTTGAGTTAATTCCTTGGGTTTTAGGTCAATGTGCCACGGTGGCCGATGCTAAAAAACTGCTAAAGCGAATTAATCTTTTAAACCAAAATTTCAGTGAAGAATTACCGCTGTCGCCACTTCATTGGATTATATCCGACAGCCACCATTCCATTACGTTTGAGCCTTTAAAATCGGGAATAAAAATATATAACAACCCTGTTGGTGTGCTTACAAATAATCCTCCGTTTAATTACCAAATGTTTAATCTTAATAATTATATGAGTCTGACAAATGCTCAGCCAAAAAACACCTTTGCCGGCCAAAACAAGCCCTTAAAATTAGAAAAATATTCTCGCGGAATGGGCGCCATGGGGCTGCCGGGTGATTTTTCTTCGGCTTCCAGGTTTATAAAAGCTGCCTTTGTTAAAATGAATTCTGTTAAGCATAATACCGAAGCCGAAAGCATTAACCAGTTTTTTCACATATTAAAATCGGTAGAAATGCCAAAGGGTTGCCTAAAACTTAAAAAAGGTCTTTATGCTTTTACAATATACAGCTCTTGCTGTAATACCGATTTGGGCATTTATTATTATTCCACATACAATAATAGCGGCATATGCGCTATAGATATGCATAAAGAAAATCTGCAAGGCAGCCGCTTAATAAACTACCCGTTAATTAAGGAACAAATAATTGAATATCAAAATTAAAACATTGTGAAAAAGCGTAAAAAATGCTATAATCTTAAGTAAGGGGTGAAGGCTGTGAAAAACTTAAAACTTTTTTTACAAGCAATAACAAAATTTTTATTGGGTGTTTTGTTGGTGGGTGTTTTGTTATTTTTGCCCGCAGGCAGTTTGGCGTTTTTTAGCGGTTGGATACTAATGGGCATTTTGTTTGTTCCAATGTTTGCTGCAGGAATTGTAATGTTGTTTAAAAACCCCGACCTTTTAAAAAGCCGATTAAACGCAAAAGAAAAAAGGCGCACACAAGACATTGTGGTAAAACTTAGCGGGTTAATGTTTTTGCTCGGGTTTATAGTCTCGGGGCTTGGCTTTCGTTTCGGGTGGTACACCTTGCCAAAAGGCGTTTCTATAGCATCTGCCGTGGTGTTTTTGGCAGCATATGTGCTTTATGCCGAGGTCTTGCGCGAAAATACATACTTAAGCCGCACAATAGAGGTCAGGCAAAACCAAAAGGTAATAAATACAGGACTTTATTCGGTTGTGCGCCACCCAATGTATAGCGCAACCCTGCTTTTGTTTTTATCAATTCCACTGGTGCTGGGCTCGATTTATTCGTTTTTGATTTTTTTGGCATACCCATTTTTAATAGCCAAACGAATCCGTGATGAAGAAAAATTTTTAGAAAAAGAACTAAACGGCTACCGCGAATATAAGCAAAAGGTTAAATACAAATTAATACCGTTTATATGGTAAAAATTTTATTTTTCGATACTCAAAGTCCGTTTAACAGTACACTGAATGCGTTAAAATTTAATTATAACAGAAAAAGGAGAAATAAAAATGGCTGTTTTAATTATATTTATAGCATTTGTGGTTTTAGGACTTTGTTTAACCGAAGGCAAATCAAGAAAAGGTTTTCTTGGCTTGGTTTTGGCAATTTTATATTTTCCAATTGGCGTAATTCTTGCATTAACTAAAAATTATAAATAAAGAATAGCATAAACCCTAAAAAACATAAAAAAAGGAACCAACTTAATGGTTGGTTCCTTTTTTTATTGGTCGAGGTGACAGGACTCGAACCTGCGGCATCTAGTTCCCAAATAGGCCATAGAATATTTTTTACCGCATTTCAGGCACTTTGTAGCCCTTTCGTCTGGAAATCACTCGCTCTTTGAGCCTCTTGTCTCCACTGTTTCCATGTGTTCCGAAAATGACTGTGGGATGAAATGTGGTCG
>JAFSIN010000102.1 GCA_017439765.1 Clostridia bacterium
CCCTATAACCTCTATAGATAAATCATTAGGTAAATTTTTAAGGCACAGTTTTGGGATTATACATTTTTTGAATCCTAAACGCTGTGCCTCTTTTATTCTTGAAAGCACCTGCGAAACCGAGCGAATCTCGCCCGATAAACCTATTTCACCAAAGGCAATGGTTTCGGCATCAAGCGGCACATCCCTAACGGCCGAAACCAACGACATTGCTGCCGCCAAATCGGCGGCCGGTTCATCCAAACTTAAACCGCCTGTAATGTTTATATATGTATCTAAATTAGAAAAATAAAGCCCTTCCCTTTTTTCTAAAACTGCTAAAATTAAGTTTAAGCGGTTATAATCAAATCCGGCAGCCATTCTTCTTGGATTACCAAAGCCTGTTGAAGAAACTAAAACCTGCACCTCGGCTAAAATTGGGCGTGTGCCCTCCATTACACAGGTAATAGCGCTGCCCGAAACATTTTTAATTCGGTCAGACAATAGCATTGCCGACGGATTTTCAACCTGCTCTAAACCATTTTCGTTCATTTCAAAAACGCCAATTTCGTTAGTTGAACCAAAACGGTTTTTGTTGGCCCTTAAAATTCTATAGGCCTGTGTTTTTTCGCCCTCAAAATATAAAACCGTGTCTACAATATGTTCTAAAATTTTAGGGCCTGCAATATCCCCACCCTTGTTTACATGGCCAACAATAAAAATTGGAATATCAAGCGTTTTACCCACATTTAATAATAGTTTGGTGGATTCCCTAACCTGAACAACACTGCCCGACATAGCCGACAGTTCTGAAACGCTCATGGTTTGAATTGAGTCAATCATTACAATTTGCGGTTTGTTTATTTTTATGTATTCGCAAACAGACAAAATATCGGTGTCGGCCATAATTTCTAAATTATTGTTTTTAACCCCTAACCTTTCGGCCCTTAATTTAATTTGCACGGCCGATTCTTCACCCGAAACATATAAAATATTTTGGTCTTTTAGTGCATTGCAAATTTGCAATAAAATGGTGGATTTACCAATTCCGGGGTCGCCGCCTAAAAGCACCATTGAACCTTTTACTATCCCGCCGCCCAAAACTCTGTCAAGTTCGGAAATCCCGGTAATATACCTGTGCTCATCCACTATTTTGATATCGTTTAACTTTACGGCGGTGCTATTAATAAAATTAGTTTTATTTTTTGCTGCAGAAACAACTATTTGTTCTTCTAATGTGTTCCATTCGTTGCAACCCGGGCACCTGCCCGACCACTTAACACTTTGGGCACCGCACGAATTACAAACAAAAACTGTTTTGTTTCCACTTGCCATTTTTTATTCCCCTTTAATTATAGTAATTTAAAATTCCACAATAAATAGAATATGCCATTTGTTTTTGATATTCGGGTTTTTTAAGCCTTTCAAGCTCTTGCTTATTGCTAATAAAGCCGCACTCCACAATAACGGCAGGTATTTTAGCATTGTGCAATAAATAGGTGCTTTTAGTGCCCTGTTTTATAACACGGTTATTGTTGTTTTGAATAAGTGATACAATTAATTTTTGAATTTTATCACCCAAGAATTTGCTGTTTGGGTGATTTTTAGAATAGAAAACCTGTGCACCGTTAGCAGTAGATGTTGTAAATTTATTAAGATGTATGCTCACAAAAATAGAATTATCGTAACTGTTAATAAGTTTTAATCTGTTATGAATGTCGCTAATTTTACGGTTTTGTATGGATAAATTAGAATCATCTTCGGTACCAGTATCGGTGGTTCGGGTCATAATAACATTAAAATCATTTAGCCCAAGCAGAGAATATAAATATTTTGTTATATTAAGGTTAATATCCTTTTCAACGGTGCCGTCGCTGGCAACCGCGCCACCATCAAACCCACCGTGGGCTGAGTTAGCCAATACTATACTTTTTTAGTATTCTTGCATAATTTGTCGTATTTTGAGTGGTTATTTTCACTAAATTTTCCACTCAATTTTAATTTCTCTCTTTCCACTCTTTTGGAGTTTTCCAATGAAGATTTTA
>JAFSIN010000103.1 GCA_017439765.1 Clostridia bacterium
AAAGGGAACAATGTGTTGGTCGCCCTCTTGAACCTCCATTTTGGAAAAATCTATGCTGGCTCTATCAACCCTGGCGGGTGTGCCTGTTTTAAACCTGCGGAGCGGTAAATTTAATTTTTTGAGCGACTGCGCCAACATATTTGCAGGGAACTGACCATCGGGTCCGCTTTCAAAATTAACCTCGCCCACAAAAATTTTGCCGCCCAAAAATGTGCCCGTTGCCAAAATAACGGCAAGGCAGTGGTGCTGTGCGCCAAGGCGGGTTGTAACACACCAACCGTTTTCGGTTTTTTCAATGTCGGTAACCTCGGCCTGTTTAACATCTAAATTAGGCTGAAGTTCCACAGCGTGTTTCATATATCCGCTGTATTCGCGCCTGTCAATTTGGGCCCTTAAAGAGTGCACCGCAGGGCCTTTGCCAAGGTTTAACATTCGGCTTTGCAGCATATTGGCGTCGGCCGCCTTGCCCATCTCGCCCCCCAGGGCATCTAACTCGCGCACAAGGTGGCCTTTGGCTGTGCCGCCGATGGATGGATTACAGGGCATATTGCCTATCCAGTCGGCACTAACGGTAAACATAACCGTTTTGTGCCCCATTCTTGCTGCGGCCAAGGCCGCCTCTATTCCTGCGTGGCCTGCGCCTATTACCGCAATTTCGTAACTTTCTGCCAAATAGTTCATTTTTGCTCCTTTATTTTCCCACGCAAAAGCGTTTGAATATTTCGTTAGTAACGGTGTTGGTAGCGCGCTCGCCCGTGAGTTCATAAAGCGCGGCTAAAGCGTCGTCTATGCAGACGCCAACGGCATCAATGGTGGTGCCGATTTCAAGGGCGTTTATGGCGGCGCTTATGGCGTCCCTTGCCCTTAAAGCGCAACCCCTTTGGCGTTCGCTGCCAAGCACGGCGGAATCGGGGTTAATGCTTGAAACCTTTGTAATTTCGGCAATGGCTTTTATAAGTTCTTGCTCGCCCAAGCCGTTTTTGGCCGAAACCAAAACGGTTTTAAAGCCATCAAAAACACCTTGCGGCACATTGCCCGAAATATCGGTTTTATTTAAAACAACAATGGCGTTCTTGCCCTTTATGCTGTTAAGTAATTCTAAGTCATTATCGTCCAACGGGCGAGATAAATCAAAAACCGCCAAAATAAGTTGTGCGGTATTCTTTTTTTCTTCGGCCAATTTTACACCCACAGATTCCACGACATCGTCGGTTTTATGTATGCCTGCTGTGTCGGCCAAATTGAGCATAATATCGCCCACCATAACGGTATCTTCAATAATATCACGGGTGGTGCCTGCAATTTCGGTTACTATTGAACGGTTTTTGTGCGAAAGCAGGTTCATAAGTGTGCTTTTGCCAACATTTGGTTTGCCGACAATGGCGGTGTCAACACCCTCACGCAAGATTTTGCCGGCATCAAAATTGCTTAGCATATCGTTAAGGCTTTGGTGGGCAGAGGTTAGCATTTTATAAAAATTTTGGTTGTTAAGTTCGGGTAATTCTTCGTCGGGGTAGTCGGCAAAAAAGGCAATGGATGCTGCTGCCTCTAAAAGTTTTTCTTTAATGTTGTTAATTTGTGAACTAACCTTGCCGCTAAGGGACGAAAAAGACAAATCCAACTCGGCCTTAGAATGTGCCGAAATTATTCCCATTACGGCCTCGGCCTCAACTAAATCCAATTTTCCGTTTAAAAAGGCCCTTTTTGTGAACTCGCCGGGTTCGGCCAAGAATGCGCCGGCATCGAGTGCTGCGCGCAGCACATTTTTTATAACGATTCGGCCACCGTGAACGCTAATTTCCACAACATTTTCGCCCGTATAACTTTTGGGTGCTTTAAAATTAAGAACAACGGCGTTATCAATGATTTTTTCGCCCGAATAAACCGAACCGTAAAGCGCTGTATAACCGGCAAGCGAGGCAACCTTTTTGCCCGATACCGATTTAAATATTCTGTCGACAACTTGGGGGGCATCTTGCCCCGATATTCTAACGGTGGCAATTGAGCCTTCACCCAACGGGGTTGCTATGGCCGCTATTGTTCGTTGTTCCATTAAAATCACCTCTAAACAAATATTTTAACATAAAATTGTATTTATTTCAATTATTAATAATTTTTAAATTATGTGTTTGTTTTGCTTTATTTTTTGAAAACTTTGTGTTATAATTTATATTGATTAATTATGTAATATTTAAAAGGGGGAATTTATGTTGCTTAAACGCGTGTTTTTATTGCTGCTGGTTTTGACCATTTTATGCCTTGGCACAGGCTGCACCAAGTTGGACAGCAACATTTATAACCTCTTGGCGCCCCCCAGGGCCGCAGGCGATATGTCGGATATTCAGGCCGCCCTTAATAAATCAATTACCGAAAAATATTCCTTTAAATTCCCAACTTCGGGCGAACACCGCTCGGCCATAATATTAAACGACTTAGATGGCGACGGCACCGAAGAAGCCGTTGCAATTTACAGCACCACTGTGGAAAACACCACCAACATGAACATTAACCTCATTGCCAAAAACGGCGAGGTTTGGTATTCTGCCGGCAACATAAAAGTTGTTGCCACCGGCATTGAAAAAATTGAGTTTGCCGATTTAGGCGGCGACTCAAAAAAAGAAATTATTGTTGGCTGGAACGTTTATGAATCGGTTGACAAAAGCGTTGGCGTTTACAGCGTTACCGAAAAGGGCCTTGTTGGCCGTATTTTTGAAAATTACACCAACTATTTGTGCCAGGATTTTAATGCCGACGGCAAAAATGAGTTGTTAACAATTTATAAAAACAACGACACAGAGCAACCGCTTGCCACAGCAAAACTTTTGGCCCTTAACGACCAAGGCGCCGAAGAGATAAGCCGTTGCCCGTTAGACCCTGCCACAACAAGTTACAAAGAACCTGTTGTTTTTAATGTCGGTAACAAAACCGCTATTTATATTGACGCCACCAAGGGAACCGACCTTATAACCGAAATGCTTATTTTAGACGGCGGCACCCTTTCGAACCTTTCTTTTTCAAGCGAGGCAGAGCCCGGCTTTAGCACCTTAAGGCCAAGCGGCACATATATAAACGATATTAACGGCGACGGTAACTTTGATATTCCTGTTCCGTTTTTGTTAACACAGTCCGAAAATTCGGGCACCGAAAACATTTATAAAACCAACTGGTATTGTTACGACGGCGCAGGCATTACCCTTTCGCTTTCAACCATTATGAATTATGCCGACGGCTACTTTTTGGTGATACCTGAAAAATGGGATGCCGGCATCTCTGTTGTTGCAAATGCTGCCGAACGCACCCGCACTGTTTTTAGGGTTGATCCAATAAGCGGCGGCTCGGCCGAAGAGATTTTAAAAATTCAAACCTTAGAAAAGGGCGCAACACTAAACTCCACTTTTGCCGGTAGTTTCAAACTTGCCGAAACCAGCGAAGCCGTTTATTACGCTGCACTTGGCAGTTATAAAGGCGGACTTGCCATAACACAAGAAGAACTTATTAACCTTTTTAAACTTATAAACTAGGGGGTTACCAAATGAAAAGAATACTTATTGTTGAAGATGAGGCTGCAATAAGAGAGTTTGAGGCCATAAACCTAAAGCGTGTGGGCTACTCCACCGTAGAGGCAGGCTCGGGCGAAGAGGCGTTGGATATTTACGACAACGATTCCGACGGCTTTGATATTGCGCTTTTGGATATTTCAATGCCCGGTATGGACGGTTTTGCCTTGTGCAAAGAATTAAGAAAACGCTCCAGCACACTTGGAATTATTATGCTTACCGCCCGCACCCAAGAGATTGATAAAATTAGCGGACTTATGCTTGGTGCCGACGATTACATTACTAAACCCTTTAGTCCCACCGAACTTTTAGCCCGTGTAGATTCACTTTACCGCCGCGTAGAAATGCTTGGCAAAACAACACCAAAAGTTACCGAAGAATTAACCTTGGGCGAATTTACCCTTAATTTGCGCCGCCGCACACTTACCAAAAACGGCAAAAACATTGAACTTACCCAGGTAGAGTTCCAAATTGTTGAATATTTCTTTACCAACCCCGACACCGCCTTAGACCGCACCGATATTTTGAACAGGGTTTGGGGCGAAGCCTATTTTGGAGAAGAAAAAATTGTAGACGTTAACATTAGGCGGCTTAGAATGAAAATTGAAGACGAACCCTCGAACCCCAAGCACCTTATGACCGTGTGGGGAATGGGTTATAAATGGGTTACCGAACAACAAAATTAACCAATAAATTATTTTTTCAGAAAGGAGCAGGAACTTGGAAATTGAAGTTAAGTTTAAAAGCATAACTACACAATGGTTTTTTAAAATATTTTTAGTAGTTGCTATTGCAGTTGTTATTGTTGAAATTATTGCCTGCTCTTTTGTGCGTGCAGTTAATATTAACAATTTGCGCTCGATTGCGACCGATTTTGCCCAGCAATTTTCGGTGCTTTCTACCGTGCCTAAAAAAGATTTTTATTCCACTGCGCGCAAATATATTGAATCTTTTGCCGACAAAGACAAAATTGAAATTGAAATTTTAGATGAAAACGGCAAAGCGCTTATTTCTACTTCGGGTTTTATGCCCGAAACTACAAATATGCCCGACTATTTATCTGCCCAAAAAAGTTCTAACGGCACCGCCTATGCCGAAACCTATACCATAAACGGCGAACCCGTTTTGTGCGGCACCATTATCTTGGCCGATTTAGGCCTTGGTTCTAACGGCGCTGTAAGGTGGCTTGTTTCGCTTGAAAAACTTAATAGTTATTGTTTTGGGCTTTATGCAATTTTTGTTGCAGTTGGTTTGTTTGTTTTGCTGTGCGCCTCTATTCCGGGCCTTTATTTCATACAATCTATTGCAAAACCCATAAAAGAGGTTAGCGCGCTGGCCAAAAAATTTGCCTCGGGTAATTTTGAGGCCGATTTAAACATTAAATCTAACAACGAAATTGGCGAACTGTGCGATTCCATTAACTTCATGGCAACCGAACTAAAATCGGCCGAAAGCATGAAGAATGATTTTATTTCATCGGTTTCGCACGAACTTCGCACACCTTTAACCGCCATTCGCGGTTGGGGCGAAACGGCAAAAATGTCGGTCGGAACCGACGAAGAATTAGTTTCTAAAGGGTTAGATGTTGTTTTAAGGGAATCCGAAAGGCTTTCGGCATTGGTGGAAGAATTATTGGATTTTTCACGAATGCAAAACGGCCGACTCTCACTTAATATGATTAACTTTGCGGTTTCAGATGTTCTTTGCGAGGTTGTTGATATTTACCACGAATTAGCTTCTAAACAAAATATTGCCGTTAATTTTCCTGTGCCTAAAATTGATGCCACCGTGTTTGGCGACCGCGACCGTATAAAACAGGTGTTTATTAATATTATTGATAACGCTGTGAAATACACCGAATCGGGCGGACAGGTGCTTATTGAGCAATATGAAGAAGACGGCGTTGTGCGAATCACGGTTAAAGACACCGGTGTTGGCATTCCCGAGCAAGATATTGACCGCGTTAAAGAAAAATTCTTTAAATCTAACAAAACTGTTAGGGGGTCGGGCATTGGGCTTGCCGTTGCCGACGAAATTGTTAAGCAACACAAGGGCCTTTTGTTTGTTGAAAGCACCGAAGGCGTTGGAACCACCGTTACCATTGCCTTGCCGGTAGCCCCTGCACCGCAAGAAGAACCCGAACAGTTTATTGAATTACCACCCGAAACTAACGAGGAAGAAAATAATGACTAAACAAAAATATACATCTATTGGTGGGCAGGCATTAATTGAAGGTATTATGATGCGCGGCCCCAAAAAAACAGCACTGGCCGTTAGAAAAAACACCGGCGAAATTCATACCGAATTTTTGCACTTTACACCCATTGCCCAAAAATATAAAATTTTGGGGTTGCCCATTATTAGAGGGGTTGTAAATTTTGCAGAATCTATGATAAACGGTTATAAAGCGCTTATGCTCTCGGCCGATATTTCGGGTCTTGCCGAAGAAGAAGACGGCCAAAAACCAAGTAACGCCGTTTTTGCAGGCGTTATGGCGGTGGCCAGTGTTTTGGCAGTGGTGCTTTCGGTTTTTTTGTTTATTTATTTGCCCGCCCTGCTTTTTGATGGTCTGACCTATATTATAGGGCGTGATATTTCGGCATTTGCCAGCCTTTTTGAAGGCGTTGTGAAAATTATTATAATGGTTTTATATATGCTTGCAGTTTCTAACATGAAGGACATTAAACGTGTTTTTATGTACCACGGGGCCGAGCACAAAACCATCTTCTGTTTTGAAGCAGGGTTAGAACTAACCCCCGAAAATGCCGCCAAACAAAAGCGTTTGCACCCACGTTGCGGAACATCATTTTTAATTTTGATGCTTTTGGTCAGCATTTTAACCTCGTCGCTTTTAAATGTAATTTTTCCCACCATTCGCCAAATACGAATTTTGTGGGTATTAATAAAAATATTGTTAATTCCGCTAATTTGCGGCCTTGGCTATGAACTTATTAAAATTTGCGGAAAATACGACAACACCTTAACCCGCATTATTTCGGCACCGGGCATGTGGCTGCAAAAAATAACCACTAAAGAACCCACCCCCGATATGCTTGAAATTGCAATAACTGCCTTAAAGGCCGTTTTACCGGAGGAAAACAAGCAATAATGCAGACAACTATTTTTACAGCATATAACAACACAAAAAAGTTTTTAAAATCGGCCGGGATTAGTAATTTTGCCTTTGAGGCCCGCCAAATTTTAAGGCACATTACCGGCCTTAGCAACGCCGAAATTTTAACAAAATATTCTGAAACCCTAACCCCTTTGCAGCAAACCGTTTTAAATAACATTGTTACAAGGCGCGCCACAGGCTACCCTTTACAATACATTTTGGGTTATTGGTCGTTTTTTGGGTTGGATTTTTTGGTTGGCGAAGGCGTTTTAATTCCCCGCCCCGAAACCGAACTGCTGGTTGACACCGCCCTTGAGTTTTTAAAGGGCAAACAAACGGCCAATGTTTTGGATTTGTGCTCGGGCAGCGGCTGCATTGCTATATCTGTTGCAAAAAACTGCCAAAGCAATGTTTTGGCGGTTGAAAAATACCAACAGGCTTACGAATTTTTACTAAAAAACATTAAAAAACACTCGGCCGCCGTTACGCCCGTTTTGGCCGATGTTTTTGAGTTTACGCCACACGAAAAATTTGATTTAATTGTTAGCAACCCGCCCTATGTTTCGGCCAAAGAGATGGAAATTATTGACACCGCAACATCATTCGAGCCCGACACCGCCCTTTACGGCGGCGAAGACGGTATGCTTTTTTACAGAAAAATAGCAAGAGATTATAAAGATTATTTAACACCCGGCGGAATGTTGGCCTTTGAGGTTGGATTTTCGCAGGGCGAAGCGGTTGCAGATTTATTAAAAACCCTCGGCTACAATAATGTTGGCATTAAAAATGATTTAGAAGGCATTGGCAGGGTGGTTTTTGGTACAGTGAATTAGTTATAATTAAATTACGATATAAGAAAGGCAGTGTTGAAAATGGCAAACGATAAACAAAAAGCATTAGAAACTGCGGTAGCGCAGTTAGAAAAACAATTTGGCAAGGGCGCCGTTATGCGTTTGGGCGAAAACATTGGTATGAATGTGGACCACATTCGCACAGGTTCTGTTTCGCTTGATATAGCCCTTGGTATTGGCGGTGTTCCGAAGGGCCGTATTGTTGAAATTTACGGACCTGAATCTTCAGGTAAAACCACAATAGCATTACAAATTATTGCAGAATCTCAAAAAACGGGCGGTTGCGCCGCATTTATTGACGTTGAACACGCTTTAGACCCTGTTTATGCCGGTAATTTAGGTGTCGATATCGATTCCCTTTTGGTTTCTCAACCCGACACAGGCGAGCAAGCGCTCGAAATTACCGAAGCATTAGTGCGCTCGGGCGCTATTGATGTTGTTGTTATTGACTCGGTTGCAGCATTGGTGCCTAAGGCCGAAATTGAGGGTGATATGGGTGATAATCACGTTGGATTGCACGCTCGTTTAATGTCGCAAGGGTTAAGAAAACTTGCCGGCGTTATTTCTAAATCTAACTGTGTTGCAATATTTATTAACCAATTGCGCGACAAAATCGGTGTAATTTACGGCAGCAGCGAAACCACAACAGGTGGCCGTGCGTTAAAATTCTACTCCAGTGTGCGCATTGACATTCGCCGCATTGAAGCCTTAAAGCAAAACGGCGAAATTATAGGCAACCGCACCCGTGCCAAAATTGTTAAAAACAAGGTGGCTCCACCCTTCCGTGAGGCCGAGTTTGATATTATGTATGGCAAGGGAATCTCGCACGAGGGCGAATTGGTGGATTTAGGCCTTAAGTTCGATATTTTAAAACGCAGCGGCGCATGGTTCTATTATGGCGAAACCCGCATTGGTCAAGGCCGCGACAATGTTAAGCAATTACTTATTGATAACAAAGAATTAGCCGCCGAAATTGAAGAAAAACTTATTAACGCCATGAACGGCGTTAAAACAGAGGAGCCTGTAGCCCTGGCACCGCAAGAAGATACCGAAATTAAACCACGCAAAAAAATCAATATTGACATTGCGGTAGATGAATAATGACCATTACAGGCATGGTAAAAAAACCGAAACACCTGCACGAAATTGAATTTTCTTGCAGGGATTCGATTTTAATTGACAGTTCGGTTTGTGCCGAGCAAGGCCTATATAAAGGCATGGAATTAACCGAAACCCAAATTGCCGAAATTTCAAAAAAATCGGATTATGCGAGGGCGGTTTCACGCTCGATTTGGTATATTGAACGAGGCGATATTACAAAAAAAGCCTTAACCGATAAATTAAAACGGGCAGGCTTTTCGGCCGATGCGACCGAGTACGCCGTAAACCGATTAATTAGTTTGGATTTATTAAACGACCAAGCTTTTGCCGCCCGTTTGGCCGAAAGGTTAATTGGCGGTAATGTTTCGCGCCGCGAAGCCTTTAGCAAAATGCTTTTAAAGGGATTTTGCAAAGAAGATATTGAAAACGCCCTTAATAACACCGAGTGCTGTGAAGAGGCTCAAATTAAGGCCGTTATTGAAAAGAAGTATAAAAACAAGTTGGACACCCCCGAAAACATTCGCAAGGTTTATGCCGCATTAATAAGACGCGGCTTTGGTTTTAGCGGTGTTAGGGCGGTGTTGAAAAACTACAGCGAAGAATTAATGTTTAGCGAGGAATAAAATGAGTTACAAGGTAGCAATGGTGTCGTTAGGGTGCCCAAAAAACCAAGTTGATGCCGAACAAATGCTTTTTTTATTAAAAGAATCGGGTTTTACAATTGGTGTGCCCGAGGCCGAGGCCGACGCAATTATTATTAACACCTGCGGCTTTATTGAAGACGCCAAAAGCGAGGCCATTGAAAATATTTTAGAGGCCGCAAAATATAAAAAAGACGGCAAATTAAAGGCCCTTATTGTTACGGGTTGCTTGGCCGAGCGCTATCAAAACGATGTTACCGAAGAAATACCCGAGGTTGATGTTTGCGTTGGCATTGGCAGTAATAAAAACATTGCCGAAATTACAAAAAACGCCATTGAGGGCAAAAAGCAAAACAGTTTTGGCAGTAAATTAGATTTAGACCTTAACACACCCCGCATTTTAGGCGGTATGCCCTACACCGCATATATTAAGGTAGCCGATGGCTGCAACAACTGTTGTACATATTGCGC
>JAFSIN010000010.1 GCA_017439765.1 Clostridia bacterium
ATGAATTCAATAAACAAATTAATTCGTTAATTACAGAGCAACTGATTAAACGCACGGATTGGAAGGAAATATAAATTGTAATTTTTCGTATTGATTTTTTAAAGAACAAAGTGGCATCTAAATGGTTCGGAACAGCCAAATTAGAAGAGCACCACCGAAAGGTTGGTGCTCTTTTAATTTTTGGCAGAGAAGTTGAGGTTCGAACAGGGTGTGCCGTTCGCAAACGGCAAAAACAGTCCGGTGGACTGTTTTTAACCCGTGGTCCTTTAGGCGAATCCACCCTCTCCCACCAAAAAATAAGGACTTGCTTTCGCAAGTCCTTACTTGTTTTTATAAATTAAATTTTAGTTAAGAAAAACTAACAGAATTTGCCCATTCGTCAATTTTTTCTCGGTAAGAATCGGCGTTTTTGCTAAAAACAATAAAGTCAACAGTCCAAAAATAAGGGAAGTCATTATAGCAATACACAAAGTGGGTAAGGGCATCTTTTTGGCCGGGATTAGTTTCGTATTGGAACATAACCAAACCATTTTGGTTTTTTGTAACTGTGGCATCTGTTTCCATATTTGCTATTAATTTTTCGGCATATTCTTTTGTTGAAATGCCTTTATATTCGCTGGCTTGAATTTTTTTGTCAATGAAAACGCCTGCTTTTGAAGATAAATATTTTGCCACATAATCGTCGTTCGCTTTTCGTTCAAATGCGGTTGTAAGGGTAATGTTAACCCCGCCATAAGAAAATGCCTGTGGTGTTGGCACACAAGAGCGCAGCCCAAGCACACACAAGGCCATTATGAGCACGCGAACAAGCGTACGCTTTAAAATAACACGCGTTTTAATTGATTTAGGATTAATTTGGTTGTTTTTGGAGTCGAATTTAAAAACGAATTTGCCGTTGCTTCCGAATATTGTTTCTCCGCTAAGCACAATATCTTCTGAGCCTTCTTCGAGCGAATAAACTTCTAAATAACCGGTTTTTTCCTCTTGATTGGCTACCACAATAATTTTTGTCGCTTCTTCGGTAATAGAAAATGTTTTTATATCATCATTTTTTAACACGCCAATTTTGCGGCAAGGCAAATCGTTTAATGTAATCTCGCCAGATTTAGCATCTTCAATATAAACGTTCATTTTGGCAAAACGCCCTGTAGATGCAGATTTTCTTTGAATAATTAAATTTCGCATATAACCACCTCTAATGTAAATAATTATAACAAGTTTTTTTGCCGTTGTAAAGCGGTTGCAATAATAAGGCGACCTTAATAAAACAAAACATATATCATAATACTTGATAACTCTTGTTTTTTATGGTATTATAAAGCACACTGAATTTTTTTAAAATTAAACCAAGGAAGGATTTTATATGATTAACATTTGGCACGACATTAACGAAAACCGAGTTAGCCCCGAAGATTTTATTTGCGTAGTGGAAATACCAAAGGGCAGCAAAAAGAAATATGAGTTAGATAAAGAAACGGGCCTTATAATTTTAGACAGAATTTTATATACATCGACCCATTACCCTGCCAACTATGGTTTTATTCCGCGCACATATGGCGACGATAACGACCCACTTGATGTCTTACTGCTTTGCACCGAAAAATTGGACCCGTTAACACTTGTAAGGGCATACCCCATAGGTGTTATTACGATGGTGGACAACAACAGTAATGACGAAAAAATTATTGCTATTCCGTTTAGCGACCCAACTTATAACGGATATAAAGATATTAGCGAGTTGCCCGAGCACATTTTTGATGAAATGCGCCACTTTTTCGAGGTTTATAAAACCCTTGAAAACAAAAGTACGGCCGTGGATACCGTTAAAGGATATACCGAGGCCGTAGAGGTTATAAAAAAAGCAATGGAAAATTATAAAAAGAAATTCTAAACAAAAAAGGGGCTTTAAGCCCCTTTTTATTTTGCTAAAACATAAAAATAAAGTAAAACAATAATACCTAACGCTATGCGGTAATAACCAAATGCTTTAAAGCTGTTTTTGCGAATGAATCCGAGCAAGAATTTAATAACAATTATTGACACCGCAAATGAAATTATCATACCGGCGGCTAAAATCATGAACTCGGTGCCGGTGAAATTAAGGCCAAATTTTACAAGTTTTAAGGCCGAGGCACCAAACATTACCGGAACGGCCAAATAAAAACTAAACTCGGCGGCAACGGTGCGTGAGCAACCAAGCAGCATTGCGCCCAAAATGGTTGAGCCCGAGCGGGAAGTTCCGGGAATCATTGAAAGAGCTTGAAACAGCCCAACAAACAAGGCGGTTTTGTATGTAAACTGTTTAAGGGTTGCTACCTTGGGTTCGGTGTTTTTCTTAAAATGCTCTATTAATATAAAAGCTACACCATAAACAATTAAGGCGACTGCCACAGTTGTGGGGTTAAAGAAAAGTTCGTTAATTTTGTCGTCAAGCGGCAAACCAATAATGGCGGCCGGCAGGCTTGCAATTATGACCTTAACCCAAAGGCTAAACGAACTTTTTTTAATGCCAATGTTTTTTACAATAGGTGTAACACCACTGCTTTGGCGCGTGGTAAAGGGCCAAAGTTTGTTCCAAAAAAGAACAACCACCGCCATTATGGCACCAAGCTGAATTACCACCTCGAACATTTCCATAAAGGCTTCGCTAACATTTAGTTTTATTAATTCGTTGGCAAGAATAAGGTGGCCTGTGCTGCTTATTGGCAGCCATTCGGTAATACCTTCAATAATACCTAAAAATATTGCTTTAAAAATGTCTAACATAAAATCACCTTACTTAAAAACAATTCCGCCTTAATATATTAACATACATAAGGCGGATTGTAAATAGAACTAAAGAATGCTTTTATAAAGTTTGATGTATTCGTTGGCCGATTTTCCCCAACTGTTGTCGCATTCCATGGCGCGTTTAACCAAAACAAGCCAATCTTCTTTGCGGGAATAAACATCCAGCGCGCGCCAAACGGCATTTTGCATATCGTGTGCATTAAACAGTTTAAAGGTGAAGCCGTTACCTTTGCCGTCGCCACTGTCTTTAATGGTGTCGTTAAGGCCGCCGGTTTCGCGCACAATGGGAATGGTGCCGTAGCGCAAGGCCACCAACTGAGCAAGGCCGCAAGGCTCGCTTTGGCTTGGCATTAAGAAAATGTCGGCACCGGCATATATTTTGTGTGCAAGAGACGGGATAAATCCGTTTTTAAAGGCGACTTTTTCGGGGTGTTTTGCCGCCATTTCGTGAAAGAAGTTTTCAAACTCCCACTCGCCCGAGCCCAAAATTGCAAACTGCACATTAGCGCCCAAAATTTCTTCAAACACTCTAACAATTAAATCGAACCCTTTGTGTTTAACCAAACGTGAAACTATTCCAATAACGGCAACATTTTCATCTTCGGGCAGGCCGAGTTCGCGTTGCAGTTGTTTTTTGTTCTCGGCTTTGCCTTCAAGGGTTTGCAAATTAAAGTTTTTATAAATAAGGTTGTCGGTTTCGGGGTTGTAAACATCGGTATCAATACCGTTAATTATGCCCGAAAGTTTGTGTGTCAGGTTGCACAAAATGCCATCTAACCCATAGGAAAAATAGGGGTTCAGGATTTCGCAAGAATAGGTTGGAGATACGGTGGTAAGTTTATCGGCCGTAACCAAAGCACCTTTCATAAGGTTAACGCAACCTGCATAATCCACGATTTGTTCTTGCGCAGGGCCAAGGCCCAAAACATCTCCGGTTAAATTGTGGCCGTATTTGCCTTGGTACTGAATGTTGTGAATGGTGAATACCGTTTTAATATTATTATAAAAACTGTCGTTATCGTAAAAAGCCTTTAAATAAACCGGCACCATAGCTGTTTGCCAATCGTTACAATGAATAATGTCGGGTTTAAAGCCAATAACCGGCAAAACCTCTAACACTGCGCGTGAAAAGAAAGCATAACGCTCGGCATCGTCGTAATGACCATAAAGCCCTTCGCGGTTAAAGTAATACATATTATCAATAAAATAATAAATTACGCCGTTTTCGTGTGCTTCAAAAATCCCGCAATATTGGCGTCTCCAAGAAACCGGAACCGTAATGCTGGTTACAAAGGTCATTTTTGACCTTAATTCTTCGGGAACTGCGGAATAAAGCGGCATTATAACACGGCAGCCCACAAATCTTTTTCTGAGTGCTTTGGGTAAAGCGCCGGCAACATCGGCCAATCCGCCCGACATAGCAAACGGGTAGGCTTCGCTGGTGGCAAATAAAACTTTCATAGTGTAGCTCCTTTAAATTGTTTTTCCTTTATCAACAAACACATAGTTATCGGCGCCGCCCATAAGGGTAACTCCGTCTGAAATGGTTGCGGATTTGTCTATAATTACGTTTTTAAGAACGCAGTTTTCGCCTATTTTGGTGCCCTGCATTATAATGCAGTTTTCAATTTTAGCGCCTTTGCCAACAGTAACACTTCTGAATAATATACTGTTTTTAACGCTACCGTCAATAATAGAGCCGCTGCCAATAAGCGAATTGGTAACATCGGATTTTAAGCCATAGCGTGAGGGCATATCGTCGCGTGTTTTGGTGTAAACCGGTCTTTCGGGGTTGAAGAGGTTTTCGCGGGCCTCTTTATTCAAAAGACTCATGCTGATTTTGGCATAACTTTTGGTGTTATAAACAACCTCGGCAAAGGTATCAATTTTTACGGCCAAAATTTTAAGTTGGTGTAAATTGGGTATTAACACTTCTTTAGAAAGGCTGGTTAAACTGTTTTTAGAGGCATTAGAAATAAGCTCGATTAGTTTTTCGCGTTTTATTACAAAAACATCTAAGCTATAATCAATTTCACCGGGCTGTTTGTCGGCCAAAACAATATTTTCAACAAAACCGTCGCCACCAATTTTAAGTTCCATGGTGTTTCGGTTTTCGTCGGCTAAAAGGCCGTGTTTATAAGCAATTGTTACATCGGCGTCCGAGGTTATATGTTTATTTATTAACATATCAATATCCATATTGCTGACAACATCGGCATCGCACATAACAACATATTCTTCGTGGCTGCGCTTTAAAAAGGTCATAATACCGGCAAGGGCATCAACATGGCCTTTAAAAATACCGGCCTTAGAGGTGCTAAAAGGTGGCAGTATAAATAGTCCGCCGTTTTTTCGGTCTAAATCCCACGAAATACCGCTGCCCAGGTGGTCGAGCAACGAGTTATAGTTGCTTTTTGTTATAATTCCCACCTTGGAAATTCCTGCGTTAACAAGGTTGGAAAGCGAAAAATCTATAAGGCGGTAGCGGCTGCCAAATGGGATAGATGCCATAGAGCGTTTTTTGGTAAGCTCGGGCACGAGTTGGTCGTGCACATTGGCAAAAATAATTCCTAAAATATTATTTTTAATCAAAGTGATTCACCGCCTTTAATATTTTCTTTTACCATTTTGTTTGCGCCAACGGTGGCACCTTTTCCTATTGTCAGGTTATCGCCAACAACGGTGATGCCCCAATCGGCCGAATCGCCACATTCCTCGGGGCTCAGGCCAACGGTGGCATTTTCTTCTATAATTGCGTTTTCTGCAATTATAGAGTAGCGCACCTTAGCGCCTTTTTTAATAACTGCACCCGGGAAAATAAGTGAATAATCAACCTCGGCACCTTCTTCTATCGTTACATTTTCGAACAGGATAGAGAAATCCACCTTACCATCAATTTCGCAGCCATCGGTTATGAGTGAGTTTTCAACCTGGGCGGCGTTTGAAATAAAGTGTGGCGGCAGTGCGTGCGAGCGTGAATATATTCTCCAGTTAGGGTCAGAAAGATTAAGGTTGATTTTTGGGTTAAGTAAATCGAGGTTGGCATCCCATAGGGATTCTACCGTACCAACATCCTTCCAATAATCGTCAAAGCGGTAAACTGTTAGCTTTTCGCCGGCTGCCAACATTGCGGGAATTACATCTTTACCAAAATCGTTGCTGGAATTTTCGTTTTGCTCGTCGGCCAACAAATATTTTTGCAGTTTTTCCCATTTAAATACATATATACCCATAGAAGCAAGGGTGCTTTTTGGGTGCTTTGGTTTTTCTTCAAATTCGTAAATCACATCGTCATCGTTTGCATTCATAATGCCAAAACGACTTGCCTCTTCGAGAGATACATTAAGCACGGCAATGGTGGCGTCGGAGTTGGATTTTTCGTGAGCTTCAATCATTTTAGAATAATCCATTTTATAAATATGGTCGCCCGAAAGTATTAACACATATTCAGGGTTGTAGCGTTCAATAAAATGCATATTCTGATAAATTGCATTAGCAGTGCCTTTGTACCAGTCGCCGCCCTTGCTTTTTTGGTAAGGTGGCAACACATGAACGCCGCCATAAAGGCGGTCTAAATCCCACGGTTTGCCCGAACCTATGTAGTCGTTAAGTTCAAGCGGTTGGTATTGGGTTAAAACACCAACGGTGTCTATACCCGAGTTAATGCAGTTAGAAAGCGGGAAATCGATTATACGGTATTTTCCGCCATATGGAACGGCGGGCTTGGCAATTTTTTGTGTTAAAACGCCTAATCGACTGCCCTGTCCACCTGCAAGCAGCATTGCAACGCATCTTGTTTTTTTCAAAATACTCACTCCCAAAATTTTCTTTCATATAAGTATATTGTATGCTTGTCTTGCTTATTACAACTTACTATTATAATTGTAGCAAATAAATTTTTATTTTTCAATAGCAAAATATGTAAAATTTTAGTAATTTTAAAATAGCGTAACAAAATTTGTGTATAGTTTTTTGTGAAAAATATACAAAAAACGACCGTTTTTTACTTTTAGGCAAAAAAATACACCGTTGCCAACACAAAATCGACAACGGTGTATAAGGTTTAAAATGTTATGCTTTTTTAGCGTTAATAAATTTAATTGTGAATAATACTGCAATTAAAACGGCTGAAAACAGTGGTAAAACAATTACCCAGTTGCTAACAAATCCGGCAACAATGTAGGCCACAAACGAAATCGCAGCAACGGTTAGTGAATATGGCAACTGTGTGGAAACGTGGTTAATGTGGTTGCACTGTGCACCTGCCGACGACATAATTGTTGTGTCTGAAATGGGTGAGCAATGGTCGCCGCAAACCGAACCTGCAAGGCAGGCCGACATACCAATTACACCAAGTTCGCTGCCAACAGGGAATATCGCAAGAACTATAGGAATAAGTATTCCGAAGGTTCCCCAAGAGGTGCCTGTTGCAAAGGAAATTCCGCAGGCTGCAAGGAATATAATGGCGGGCAAGAAGTTGCTTAATGCGCCGGCATTGGCCAAAGCGCCGCTTACAAAACCGTCGGAATCGAGAATACCGGTCATATTTTTAAGGGATGTTGCCATTGTGAGAATTAAAATTGCAGGCACCATGGCGTTAAAGCCTTTCGGAATGCACTGCATTGCCTGTTTAAAGGTAACAAGGCGGCGTGCAATAAAGTAAACCATAATTATAAGCAGTGCAATTGAACCGCCCCAAGGCAAAGCAACGGTTGCATCGGTGTTGCCAAAGGCTTCTGAGAAATTGAGTCCGCCCGTTTGGCCAACCCTGTAAAGCGCATATACACAAATTGCAATGAGTGTAATAATTGGGAAAACAAGGTCAAAAACGCGGGCGCGAGATTTGTCGAGCACTTCTTCTTCATCGTATTCAACTTCGTCTTCATTTTTAACTTCGCCGCCGAATGTGAATAAATCACCTTTTAAAGCATTTTCTTCATGCAGGCGCATTGGACCGTAATCGAACTTCATAAGGGTTAAAACAATAATGAAAATAAAGGTAAGTAATGAATAGAAGTTATAAGGAATGGCCGAAATAAAGAGTGAAAGGCCGTCTTGACCTTCGGGCACATATTCCGAAACGGCGGCAGCCCAAGAAGAAATTGGGGCAATCATGCAAACGGGGGCTGCTGTCGCATCTATAAGGTAAGAAAGTTTTGCGCGTGAGATTTTTGCTTTGTCGGTAACGGGGCGCATAACCGCACCAACGGTAAGGCAATTGAAATAATCATCAATAAAAATTAAAACACCAAAAACAAATGTGGCAAGTGAGGCGCCAACCTTGGTTTTAACATGTTTTGAGGCCCAGTTGCCAAAGGCTTGTGAGCCACCGGCATTGTTAAGCAAAGCAACAATAATGCCCAGCACAACAAGAAAAACAAATATGCCTGCGGTGCCCGAAACAGAGGCAATTAAGCCCTCGTTTACAACATTATCAACAGCATCCAGCGGTTTAAATCCGCTTGCTAAAAAGCCGCCTACTACAATACCAACAAAAAGTGAGGAATAAACCTCTTTGGTAATAAGGGCAAGTCCAATAGCAATAACGGGCGGGAAAAGGGACCATAAGGTTCCTGCGGGGTCAGTAATGCTGCCTGTAAGGGCGCAAAGCACGCCAAAAGCTACAATAAATGCAACAATCAGCACCTTTGAAATAATAGATTTAGATTTCATTTTCATCCTCCCAAAAATATGCGGTGTAAAATTAAAAATCCGCATAAATTACAGAAAAATATTAACATATATTTGGTTATAAGTCAATAAAAAAAGCCCTGCTGTCAGCAGGGCTTTTAAACATTAATCGTTAACGTATGGTAATAAAGCTATTTGACGAGCACGTTTAATGGCGGTTGTGAGCTCCCTTTGGTGAGCGGCACAGGTGCCTGTTGCGCGGCGTGGTAAAATTTTAGCACGCTCTGAAACAAATTTACGAAGACGGGCTACATCTTTATAATCTATAGCTTCAACACGGTCTACACAGAAATGACAAACTTTTCTGCGTGGCTTTCTGCGAGCCATTTTATCGTTCTTTTCCATAGTTTGCCTCCTAAAAAATTTTTGTTAAGACTTACTTAACCAATTAAAACGGCAAATCATCATCCGAAGAGTTGTCAATCTCAACAAATTCGTTAGCGCCGGCATTGCTGAACGAAGCAGG
>JAFSIN010000104.1 GCA_017439765.1 Clostridia bacterium
CTTGCAAAATTATCGCACGACAGTGGAATTCCGCTTGTTGCCACCAACGATGTACATTATGTAGAGAAATCAGACCACGAAGCCCACAGGGTATTGCTTTGCCTGCAAACCGGCAAAAAATTGTCCGATGAAAACCCAATGGAATTTAAAACCGAGGAGTTTTACCTGAAGTCTGAAGAAGAAATGATGTCTATTTTTTCTAAATACCCAGAGGCCGTTTTGAATACCGAAAAAATTGCAAATATGTGTAATTTTGAATTTGAATTTGGCCACATTAAACTCCCGTTTTTTGATATTGGTAACCGCGACCACGCCGAGTATTTGCGTGAGTTATGTTATAAAGGTTTATACAAACATTATGGCCAAAACCCCGATTCCGCTGTTATTGAACGACTGAATTACGAATTATCGGTTATAAACAAAATGGGTTATGTGGATTATTTTTTAATTGTTGCCGATTTTGTAAATTACGCTAAAAATAACGATATTCCCGTTGGCCCTGGACGCGGCAGCGGCGCCGCCAGCATTGCAGCCTATTGCATGGGCATTACCGGCATTGACCCAATTAAATACAATCTGCTTTTTGAGCGTTTTTTAAACCCCGAGCGTGTTTCGATGCCCGATTTTGATATTGACTTTTGTTATGTTAAACGGCAAAAAGTTATTGATTATGTTATTAATAAATATGGCAATTCCCACGTGGCTCAAATAATTACCTTTGGCACAATGGCCGCCCGCGCTGCCGTGCGAGATGTTGGGCGTGTTATGGATGTTCCCTATGCTTTATGCGACAAGGCCGCTAAACTTATTCCACAAGAAAAAATCACTATTCCTGCCGCCCTTAAGCGTTCAAGTGAACTTAGGGCTATGTATGAAAGTGATTTAGAAATTAAAAGGGTTATAGATATGGCAATAAGGCTAGAGGGCACACCCCGAAACGCCTCTACACACGCGGCCGGCGTTGTTATTGCCGACCAACCGGTTTCTTGCTATGTTCCCCTTTCTTTAAACGATGAAGCCGTGGTAACCCAATACACCATGAACGCCTTAGATGAACTAGGTCTTCTTAAAATGGACTTTTTAGGACTTAGGAATATTACAATTATTGATGATACTGAAAAGTCAATAAAAAAACATACACCTAATTTTAGTATTGAAAACATCCCACTTGATGATAAACAAACATTACACATGATGTCTAAAGGGTATACCGACGGTGTGTTTCAGTTTGAATCTGAAGGCATGAAAAAGGTTTTAAGGCAGTTTGTACCCGAAAGCCTTGAAGATTTGATAGCTATAATTGCGCTTTACCGCCCGGGCCCCATGGACTCTATTCCGAAATACATTCACAACCGCCACAACCCATCCGACGTAACCTACCTTCACCCGTCCCTTGAGCCTATTTTAAAGGTTACCTATGGTTGCATTGTTTACCAAGAGCAAGTTATGCAAATTTGCCGCAACCTGGCAGGCTATTCTTTAGGCCGTGCCGATATTGTTCGCCGCGCCATGAGCAAAAAGAAGTTAGATGTTATGAATAAAGAGCGTAATGCCTTTGTTTACGGCGAAACCGATGCAAACGGAAACGTTATTTGCACGGGTGCTGTGAATAACGGTGTGCCCGAAAACATTGCTCAACAAATATTTGATGAAATGTCGGCCTTTGCTTCATACGCATTTAATAAGGGCCACGCCGCCGCCTATTCACTGATTTCTTACCGTACTGCCTATTTAAAATGCCACTACCCCGCCGAATATATGTCGGCTTTGTTTTCA
>JAFSIN010000105.1 GCA_017439765.1 Clostridia bacterium
GTCTATTGAAAGAGAAAATCCGAACCCACCGCCTATTAGACGGAGGTTCGGATTATTCGTGTTTGGTCGAGGCGACAGGATTCGAACCTGCGGCCTCTGCGTCCCGAACGCAGCGCTCTACCAAACTGAGCCACGCCTCGAAATATAAATATTTAATTTTAAATAATTAACATATTTAAGCGACCATTCAATTATAAGTAATTTATAAGTTGTTGTCAATAGTTTTTGCCTTAAAATATTTCTTGCTTGATATTAATTATTTGCTATGATATAATATTTCTGTAAAAAAATTAATTGGAGTTATTTATGGAATCCCTTAATAAAATTTTTTCTGAAAATATAATTAAACTTCGCACTTCACACAATTTAACACAGTTTGAACTTGGCGAAAAAGTTAATTATTCTGACAAAGCAGTTTCCCGTTGGGAACGGGGCGAGGCGATACCGGACGCCAGAGTTTTGGTTCAATTAAGCGAAATTTTTGGCGTTAAGGTAGATGATTTATTAAAAAACAAAAATGTGGAATCTACAACCGTTTTAACCGAAAAGCAAAAAAAAGATAATAAAAATGCAATTTTTTTAATTTCGGTTATAGGTGTGTGGACAATAGCATTATTGGTTTACATAATACTATACCTATTTAATATTAATTATTGGCTTACATTTGTTTATGCTTTGCCAGTTTCTATTATTACGGCATTGGTGTTAGCAGCTGTTTGGTGGGGAAAAAGAGTAAATTTAATTTTAGTGTCGCTTCTTTCTTGGAGTATCATTTTATCTTTATATTTTTCTTTTTCTTTTTTAGAGCCAAAAATTTGGTTAATATTTTTTATAGGAATCCCTGCACAATTAATAATACTTTTGTCCTTTAAACTTAAAAAACACAGGTAAAATTAACCCGTTCTCAAATTTTGAGAGCGGGTATTTTTTTAAGTAGAGTTAAAAAATTTTTTATGAGAGTTAAAAACAGAACAATAGATATATTTTTTAAAAACATTGTATTATAATTTGAAACAAAGGGCAAAAATCAAATTATAAAACTGTTTTAAGGAGTATACATTTATGTCAGATTTTATTTTAAGTTGCTGTTCTACAGCTGATTTAACAAAACAACATTTTGAAGACCGCAATATAAAATATATATGTTTTCATTATTTTTTAGATGGCATTCATTATATTGATGATTTAGGTCAAACAATACCTTTTAATGAATTTTATAAAAAAATGCAACAAGGTTCTGAAACACGCACTTCGCAGGTTAATATTGATGAATATTATGATTACTTTGAAAGCCTTTTAAAAACTGGTAAAGACGTGTTGCATATTACCTTATCCAGTGGCCTTTCTGGTTCTTATAATTCGGCAAGAATAGCAGCTGCCGATTTACGCGAAAAATTCCCACAACAAAAATTATATATTGTTGATTCTTTAGGCGCTTCTTCAGGCTATGGGCTTTTTGTTGACAAACTTGCCGACCTTAGAGATGCCGGTAAAGATATTGATTATATTTATAACTGGGCTAACAACAATAAACTTAAAATGCACCATTGGTTTTTTTCTACCGACCTTTCGTTCTATGTTAAAGGCGGCCGAATTTCAAAAACAGCAGGTTTGTTTGGCACAGTTTTAAAAATTTGCCCCGTTTTAAATATGGATGCTAACGGCAAATTAATACCTCGCAAAAAGGTAAGGGGTAAAAATAATGCTATAACCGAAATTATTGAAGAAATGAAACTTAATGCAGAAAACGGATTAGAATATAATAATAAATGCTACATTTGCCATTCGGCCTGTTTAGATGATGCCGAAAAGGTTTCAAGTTTAATAGTATCAAATTTTCCTAAACTCGAAAATAAACCGCAAATTTTTGATATTGGCACCACTATTGGCTGCCATTCCGGCCCCGGCACCGTTGCTGTGTTCTTCTGGGGTAAAGAACGTGAACTTTAACAATTATTTAAATTTTGCATAATAAAATCCCCTAAGGCAAATAATATTTTGCGAAAGGGGTTTTGTTATGCAAACTTCAAAAAAACAATATTCAAAAATGGTTAAAAAGGCGTCGCCATCATCTAAAAAAATTAGTAATTTTATAAAAGCTTTTTTAATTGGTGGTTTAATTTGTTTAATAGGGCAGTTGTTAAAAGAGTTGTATTCTTTTTTAGGGCTTTCGACCGATGTTACAAAAATGCTTTTGCCGGTAAGTTTAATTTTTATAGCAGCACTTTTAACCGGATTAAAGGTTTTTGATAATATTGCAAAGCATGCCGGTGCCGGCACTTTAGTGCCAATAACCGGTTTTGCAAACGCCGTTGTTTCACCCGCTATTGAGTTTAAAAACGAAGGCTGGGTGTTAGGTGTTGGTGCCAGTATTTTTAAAATCGCAGGACCTGTTATTGCTTACGGCACCTTGGCGAGTGTTATTTATGGTGTTATTTATTGGGTAATAAATTTGTTTTAAAAAAAGCTCGCCATTAAGGCGAGCTTTTAAATTATTCTGAAATAATTGCGGTAATAATTGAGTTTGGCTTTAATTCAATTTTTGTGCAAATGCCGTTGTGCCTTAAAGTAACAGGTGTGATTTCGTTGGTTGTGTTTAAAATAACGCAAACAATAGTACCGTCGGGATTTTTAAATGCGCAGGAATAATAAGGGTCGGCAAATTTGGTGGTAGCAACACGCACGGCGCCTTTTTCAATAAATTTAGAAAAATGGCCAATATAATAATAAATTGGGGTGTAAACTAATTTTTTAGTTTCATTGTCATAAAGAACCGGGGCAGAACAACCACCGCTTTTAGATTCATATACCTTTCCGGCAACGGCAACCGATTCTGCAGTGCGGTTATGGTAAGGTCCGCCATCGGTACTCAGTAGAATGTTCCAATCGCACGAAGCGATTGTGTAGTTGTTAAGGTTTTCGCACATTTCGCGGGCATACCTGTTGGCCGATTCAAACAAGTCATCGGTAATGGCGGTACAAAATTCTGTGCAAATGGTGGGTTTATGTAAAACGTCGTTAACTAATGTTGAGCAGTTAAAATGGTCGCCGGTGTACCAGTGGTGGCCAACCGCCCAAACACGCTCGTTAACTTTTTGTGAACCTAAAATTGTTTTGGCGCGGTCATAAACGCGCTCTTTATTGTGGTCCCAAATAATAAATTTAATGTGTGAAAGACCTTCTTCGTCAAAAACAGGGGCTAAATATTGCTCAATAAAATCGCGCTCATCTTCGGGGGAGTAGTTGCAGCTTTCCCAAGGTTGTACAGCCATTGGCTCGTTTTGTACCGATATAGCGCTGATTTTAATGCCTTCGGCCAAAAACGCTTTAATATATTTGGCGTAATAAAGCGCCCATACTTTTTTATATTCTTCTTTTAATTTGCCGCCTCTGATTGCGCTTTCGTTGTCCTTCATGTAATCGGGTGGCGACCAAGGGGAAGAAAATAAAAATATGTCGTTGTCGCAATAATCAAGGGCATCTTTAATAAATGGAATTACATATTTCTTTTCGCGGTCTATATTAAAGGTTTCAAGTGTTTTGTCGCCCTTTTCAACATATGTATAAATATCTAACGAAAAATCGCATGAATTAATGTGTGTGCGGCCAAAATTATAACCAATGCCGTTTGTTTTGCTGAAGTGCTTTTCTAAAAAATCTTTTTTCTGCTCGGGGGTTAGTTTAGAATAATTGTATGCGGCCGACTCTGTAAAAGCGGCGCCAAAACCTAAAATTTCTTGGTAGGCAACATCATCATAAACGTTAATAACGCCGCTTTCGGTGGCTTTTGGTGCCGAACCATATTCTAACGAATATTCGTTAAAAAATATTTCTTTTTTTGGTGCAGTTTCAATAATTTTAATATTCATTTAATCACCTTATTCATAATTAATAGTTTTAAGCAACAAAGGTTAATTGCACTGTTTGTATTATATCATATACAATTTTCACGGTCAAGATTATTAAAATGAAAAAAGCAGGTTTATACCTGCTTTTATTTGATTGAATTAAAATAATCTAATATACCATTAGCAATGGCTTTGGCTTTTTTGATTATTGTTTCATTATTAATTGCACCGTTATAGTCATTTTTATTAGAAATGAAACCATTTTCAGTAAGAACAACGGGGCAATTAGTAACCCTGTTTATATAATAATAATGTGAAGAAACAGGCCATATTTTATTGTATATATTGGCGTTTTGTGTTCGGGTTGCAATAAAATCGGCAGCCGATTTAGAATATGGTGAAAAATAGGCCGATAAAAAACCATTAGGCGAAGAAGATGCGTTTTGGTCGTGGTGTATTGCAACACAAAAATCGGCGTTGGCATCGCGCAATAAGTTCATTCTTGCCGGAGGGGAGATATAGGTGGAGTTGTTTGTTCGGGCTAAAACAACAGTTGCACCTAAGTTTTCAAGCTCGGTTTTTAAAACTTCGGCTAACTTTAAATTAAGCTCTGCTTCGGTGTATTTTGGTGTAAAACCTGTTAAAGCGCCGGTATCGCTTCCGCCATGGCCTACATCAATAAAAATTTTAGCTCCGGTTAGTTCGTTATTTTCAATTTTTAATGGATTTAAAAATTTAAAGGTTAATTTATCTTCACTGTCGTAATAACAATCCCATCCATAAAAACCGCCGGTTTTTTTAAGGGTTAACCTTAAGGTGTAATCGTATTGATTTTTAATAATTTCGGCTGATTTAAAAATAGGGTGGTCGGAAGGAATAACAATTTCTCCGTTTAATTCATTTGCATAGCAAAATGTAATATCAACATATGAAAAAGTAACGCTTGAAACATTAAAACCTTTATTGGATTTTTGGTAGTTTTGATTTAACAGTTCAAAATAAAATGGAGCTTTCCACTCGGTATCAAGTTTTAAAACTGTATATTTACCTTCGGTGGTTAAAGAAGATATACTTAATTTATTGTTTTCGGGCAGTTTTCCTTCTTTTACCGAAACAACCTGTTCTGAATAACTGTAACCTGGGTTTGACTCGGAATATACACGTTTGCCGCAACGCAGTTTGTAATATTCTTTGCTGCCGTTGGTTACAACACCTTCGGCACAGTAATCCATGGTGCCTTGGGGTAAATAATTGTTAGCAGGGTTAGAATCGTCGTCGGTGGTGTTTCCGTTAAAGGTTTCGGCGCTGCGCGAAATAATAGTGGCAACAAGGCCCGAACCTACATTAATATAGTTACCGCCTTGTGGTGTAACCGAAGTGTCAGAGTCAACAACAATTGTTGGTTTTTTTACGGTAATGTTACCCGAATATTTAGTTTCGGAATTATCGCCGTTTTTTGCAGTTACGGCAATTTTACCTAAATTAATATTTTCGGTATTGTCTGAAGGAAGGGCAAAAGAACCCGAATAATAACAAAAAGTATTGTCGTCATTGTAGGTGGTTTCATCATCGCTTTTTATATTGGTCTCGTTACAATTAATAGTATTGTTGCCAAGCGTTGCGGTAACGGTGCTTTCTTTTCGTGCTTTTACATTGACCGTTACAACCGAGCCACTGTTGTAACTTTTATTATCGCTTGGTTCAATGCTTTCAATAATTATATAGCGGTATCTGATTGTTTTAGAAACGGTAGTTCCGTTTTGCTCAAAACTGAATGTATTACTTCCTATTTTAAGTTCAGCATTATAACTAAACGAACCGTCGGCATTAGTTTCTAAAATTTTGCCGTTTAAAAGCAACTCAGAATTAGGGTCGGCATTACCATTTATTGTGTATGTAGGCGATGTGGTTGTAATATCATCACTTTCAGGGGAGGATACCGAAAGTTCAATTTTAGGTATTTCTACAGTGTTTATTACCGGTTGTGTTATTACATTTTCTTGTGGAACAACCGGGGCAGCAACAGGTTCTTTTTTGCCAAAAATTAATATTAAAACAGCCGCAGTAATTAATAAAACTGAAGCAATAACGCTAAGTAATATTTTGTACTTTACAACAAATTTCTTTAATTTATTTAAAAATTCTATCATTATTTTCTCCTTTTTATGTTGTATTATAAAATATAACATAAATGTCAAAACTTTTCAAGATTAAAAAAGTGCATAAAATTCTTTAAAAATGCAACAAAATTTGCATAAATATAAATATTTTAAAAAATTATGCAAAAACACTTGCATTTTTATGAAAAGTGTGCTATAGTATGTTCAACAAATAAATTTTGGAGGTAATTTTATGAAAAAAATTATAGCACTTGTTATGGCACTTTTAATGATTGCAACTGTTTTCGCAGGTTGCGGCACACAAAATGAAGGCATTAAAATAGGCGTTCAAACCACCACCACCGGCGATATTTACGCATCGGGCGATTTTGGTGAAGACGCTGTTACCCGTTATGATAACGGAGCTCTTGCGGTTGAAGCACTTAAAAACGGCAAGGTTGATTGCGTAATTATTGATAATGAACCTGCTAAATCTTATGTTGCAGCAAACGAAGGTTTAAAAATTCTTGAAACAGAATATACTGTTGAAGATTATGCTATCTGCTTCCAGAAGGGCAGCGCTTTAAAAGCCGATGTTGATGCAGCTTTAAAAGCTTTAATTGAAGATGGTTCTGTTAAGAAAATTGTAGACAAATACATTAACAATTCTGGTGAGGCTTTAGTTGGTGTTCCTGTTGCAACCGTTAATACCGATAAACCTGACTTAAAAATGGCTACCAACGCCGAATTCCCGCCTTATGAATATATTGATGGCGATAAATATTATGGTATTGACGTTGAAGTTGCTCAAATTATTGCCGATAAATTAGGTTATGATTTAGTTATTGAAAATGTTGCTTTCGATTCAATTATCCCTGGCGTTCAATCTGGCAAATACTCGATGGGTATGGCCGGTATGACCGTTACCGATGATAGAATTGAAAAGGTTGATTTCTCTTCTTCATATGCAACCGGTATTCAGGTTGTAATTGTTAAAGAAGGTGGCAAAATTGCCGCTATCGAAGACCTTGACCCTTACTACCTTCCAGCTGAATAATTAAATTTTTCGCTAATAATTTCAGGGCGGTGTAATCCGCCCTGTTTTTTGACGTATTGGAAAGGGGAACTAGCGTGAATTTTTTAAAAACCATAGGTTTTTTCTTTAAAGATTTGTACCAAGAATTTTGTAGCGTTATGATAGGTGGCGAACGTTACAAGTTTATAATTCAAGGTCTTAAAAACACTTTTTTAATAACAATTGTGGCTTTAGCAATTGGTGTTGCTATTGGTATAGTTGTGGCTGCTATTAGAACTTCGTTCGATAAAAATGCAGAATCGCTTAAAATACGCGGTGGAATTGGTTATGGCATTTTATCTGTGCTAAATTCAATTTGTAAGTTATATATAACAATAGCCAGGGGAACGCCGGTTGTTGTTCAACTTATGATTTCATATTTTATAATATTTGCCGCTGCAGATGACGGCGTCCCTGTTGCTATGTTTGCATTTGGTATAAATTCCGGCGCATATGTTGCCGAGATTTTCCGTGCAGGCATTATGTCGGTAGATAACGGGCAGTTCGAGGCTGGCAGAAGCCTTGGATTTAACTATTTTCAAACAATGTGGTACATAATAATTCCACAAATGTTTAAAGCAGTTTTGCCAACCCTTTGTAATGAATTTATTGCACTTTTAAAAGAAACTTCTGTTGCTGGTTATGTTGGTGTAACCGACCTTACAAAAGCAGGCAACACAATAGCCGGAAGAACATTCTCGTATTTTATTCCACTGCTTAGTGTTGCAGTTATTTATCTTGTTTTGGTTATAATTCTCTCATGGCTTGTAGGAATTCTTGAGAGGAGGTTGCGTAAGAGTGAACACTAATAATACTATAATTAAAGTTGAAAATTTAAAAAAATCTTTTGGTAAATTAGAAGTTTTAAAAGGCATTAACACCGAAATTAAAAAAGGTGAAGTCGTTGTTGTAATTGGCGCATCAGGTTCGGGTAAATCAACATTTTTGCGTTGCCTTAACCGCCTTGAAGAGCCAACAGGCGGTAAAATCTATTTTAATGGAGAAGACATCACTTCAAAAAAATCTAACATTAATATTCACAGGCAAAAAATGGGCATGGTTTTTCAGCAGTTTAACCTTTTCCCACACATGAATATTTTAAAGAATATGACAAAAGCCCCCATTAGCCTTTTGAACCTTTCGAAAGAAGAAGCCGAAAAAAGAGCTTTGGAACTTTTAGAACGTGTTGGCTTGGCCGACCGTGCCAATGCTTATCCATCACAGCTTTCGGGTGGTCAAAAACAGCGAGTGGCAATTGTTAGGTCATTGGCAATGAACCCCGATGTTATGTTGTTTGACGAACCAACAAGTGCCTTGGACCCCGAAATGGTAGGCGAGGTTTTAGAGGTTATGAAGTCTTTGGCAGCCGATGGTATGACAATGGTTGTGGTAACCCACGAAATGGGATTTGCCCGCGAGGTTGCCGACAGAGTATTGTTCATTGATGAAGGCGTTATTGTGGAAGAAAATTCACCAAATGAATTTTTTGAAAACCCAAAATCCGAACGATTAAAGGATTTTCTTTCAAAAGTTTTATAACAAAAAAGGAGGTAATAATTACCTCCTTTTTTTATGTGAAAATTTTAAAATATTGTGGCAAAAGCGATTGAAAAAAACAACATTTTGTTTTATAATAAATTAATTAGGGGGGATTATATGAACATAGCTTTTTATACACTTGGTTGCAAGGTTAATCAATATGAAACGCAGGCTGTGCGCGAATTATTTGAAAACAAAGGTTATTCTGTTGTAACCGAACCCGAAAAAGCAGATGTTTTTATTATAAACTCTTGTACAGTAACAGCCGAAAGCGACAGAAAAACCCGCCAAGCTGTTAGAAAATTTAAAGCTAAAAATCCCAAGGCTATCACGGTTTTAATGGGTTGTTTGCCACAAAGTTCTAAAAACTTTGCCCAAACATTTTCTTTTGCCGATATAGTTATTGGTAACAGTAACCATGAAAATTTACCGAATTTAGTAGAAGAATTTATAAAATCAAAAAACAGAATTGTGGAAATTAAAGAGCATCACAAAAACGAAGAATATTACACCCCCGAAATTTCTTCTTTTTCTGAGCATACCCGTGCATTTATGAAAATTGAGGATGGTTGCGACAGGTTTTGCACCTATTGCATAATACCTTATGCACGTGGTTTTGTGCGCTCAAAACCCATTAACGAAATTAAATCCGAAGCCGAAAAGCTTGCATTAGCCGGTTTTTCTGAGGTTGTTTTGGTCGGAATTAACCTTTCTTCATACGGCAAAGGCAGTAATTTTAATTTATTTAATGCTGTAAAAGCTGTGAGTGAGGTTGATGGCATTAAACGAATCAGATTAGGCTCATTAGAACCGGATTTAATGAGCGATGAACTGCTTTTAGGCCTTAATAGTATTGAAAAATTTTGCCCACAGTTTCATTTATCGCTTCAGTCGGGGTGTAATGCCACCCTTAAACGAATGAATCGCCATTATGATTCAGAATTTTATTACGATTTAGTGCAAAGAATTAGAAAAATATTTAATAACCCGGCCATTACTACCGATATTATGGTGGGTTTTGCCGGCGAAACCGAGCAAGAATTTAAAGAAAGCATGGATTTTGTTAATAAAGTAGGTTTTGCAAAATCGCATATATTTGCTTATTCAAGGCGGTCCGGCACTGTGGCTGATAAAATGCCTAATCAATTGCAAAATTCAATTAAACAAGAACGCAGCCATAAAATGATAGAATTAACTAACGCCTGCGAATTGGAATTTTTGAAAGGTCAAATTGGCATAACGGCTTCGGTTTTATTTGAAACTAAGCAAGATGGTTTTTATTTTGGATATACCGAAAATTACACGCCATGTAAGGTTGAAAGTGAAACCGATTTGTGTGGGCAAATTAAAAAAGTTAAAATTGAAGGCGTTAATAATAATTTTTGTATTGGAAAAATATTATAAGGAAAAATATTAAATGACAGTTATTCAAATAGTACAAGTCGCAATTATTGTTGCTGCGGTTATACTTGTAAGTGTTTTTATAATTTTGTGCAAAAAGAAAGAAATGTCGGTTTATATTTCGGTTTTAAGTTCTTTAATTGCTTTATCACTGGCTTTTACAGCAGCTTTTACCATTGAGTTTTTAGAAAAGCCGTTTTTTAGGGTAAAGGGAAAAACTAACATGGTTGTTCCTGTTTTTTCAGAGTTTACCGACCCTGGCGCAGAAGCAATTTTTAGAAATAAAAACTATAGCGACAAAATTATATATACAGGCAGCGTTAATACAAATGTGTTAGGTGAATATAAAATCAATTATGAATTTTCTATGCGCGGGCAAAATTATTCTGCCCAAAGGAATGTTTTAGTAGTTGATGATATTGCCCCTAATTTAGAATTAATTGGTAATACCGAATTAATAATTTCTTCTTTTGATTTTTACACTGAATCGGGTTTTACCGCTAACGATAATTACGATGGTGATTTAACCGATTCGGTTATTATAAATAAAGAAAAACTATTAGACGATAATTATAAAATTACATATACAGTGTCCGATTCTTCGAGGAATAGTGTTTCGGTTAACAGAAATATTATTGTAAAAGATATTATTAAACCACAATTCACAAGCAGTGTGGGGCAGGTTGTGGGAATTGTGGTTAACGGTGAATTTACTATGCCCGCCGTAACAGCCAGCGACGATTTAGATGGTGATATTACCTCGCTTATCAAAATTGAGGGCAGTGTTGATAGCACAAAGATTGGCTCATATTCGGTTAAATATACTGTTTCTGACAAAGCGGGTAACACAAATGAAATGTACATACAATTTAATGTTTACGAACCCGATAATGTAAATGTTAATCCAATTTATTTAACATTTGATGACGGACCAAGCCCTGTTACTAACACAGTGTTAGATATTTTAAAAGAAAATAACATTAAAGCCACTTTTTTTATTACAGATTATGCACCCGATGAGTTACCAATTATTAAACGAATGATTTCCGATGGACATACCATAGGCATTCATGGCTTTTCACACGATTATTCGGTTATTTATAAAAGTGAAGAGGCCTTTTTAAATAATGTGAACAGTTTGGCCGAAAAACTTAAAAACGACACAGGATATATTGCAACAATAATGCGTTTTCCGGGTGGTAGTTCTAATTCTATTAGTAAAAGATATTGCAAAGGTGTTGTAACTGCCGCAGCTCATACATTATTAAACAACGGTTGGCGTTATTTTGACTGGAATGTTGATAGCGGTGATGCTGACGGTACTGCTATGCCATCTTATTATATAATAAACAGGGTAAAACAAGGCCTTAAAAAAGGGCGCACAAATGTTGTGCTTATGCACGATTTTGATAATAAAATTACAACGGCGCAGTCGTTGCAAGAGATTATTAATTATGCTAAAAACCACGGTTATACCTTTAATTCTATTAACGAAAAAACCAACGTTGTTAAACACACAATAGCAAATTAAGAAAAACACTTGAACTATGCCGTTAAAAATGATATTATAATAAAAAAATATAATTTAAGGGGTATATTATATGTACAGATACGAGCAAGCCAAAGAAATTTATGCAAAATTAGGCGTGGATACCGAAAAAGCACTTAATGCTTTAAAAAATGTACCAATAAGCATTCATTGTTGGCAAGGCGATGATGTTGTAGGTTTTGATAGCCGCGAATCACTTTCGGGCGGTATTCAAACAACCGGTAATTACCCCGGCAAAGCCTGCACACCCGAACAACTAATGGCCGATATTGATAAAGCAATATCACTCATTCCCGGCAAAAAGAAGTTAAATCTTCATGCCAGCTACGCCATTATTGAAGAAGGCGACAATGCAGGACGCAACAATATTGAACCAAAACACTTTAAAAAGTGGTTAGATTTTGCTAAAGAAAGGGGAATGGGGCTCGATTTTAACCCAACCTTCTTTGCACACCCAATGGTAAAAGATAATTTAACATTATCATCACCCGATGATGATGTTCGTAAATATTGGATAGAGCACGGCCAGGCTTGTATTAAAATTGCCGAATACTTTGCCAACGAAACAGGAATTCCTTGTGTTATGAACATTTGGATACCCGATGGATATAAAGATATTCCTGCCGACCGTTTGGCACCTAGGGCAAGGTTTAAAGACTCGCTCGATAAAATTTTATCTGTTCCTTATGATAAATCTAAGGTTTACATAACTCTTGAATCTAAGGTGTTTGGCATTGGGCTTGAAAGCTATACTGTGGGTTCTGCCGAGTTCTGCTTATCTTATTCTGATTATAAAGGCATTACTCCACTTATGGATAACGGCCACTACCACCCAACCGAAGTTGTAAGCGATAAAATTTCTTCTTTACTGCTATTTAACGAAAAAGTTGCTTTGCATGTAACCCGTGCTGTTCGTTGGGATAGCGACCACGTAGTTATTTTTGACGATGAAACCAAAGAAATTGCCAAAGAAATAGTTCGCAATAACGCACTCGACAGAGTATTTATTGCAACCGATTATTTTGATGCATCAATTAACCGTATTTCCGCTTGGATTACCGGTGTTAGAAGCGTTGAAAAAGCATTATTATTTGCTTTATTGCAACCCGAATCTTTAAAAGAATTACAAAACGAAAACCGTTTAACCGAGGTTATGGTGCTTTCCGAAGAACTTAAAACCGCACCATTCGGAGATGTTTGGACTGAATATTTAAAACGTGAAAACATTAATCCCGATTATTTAACCGAGGTTATGGCCTACGAAAAAGAAGTTTTATTAAAAAGATAATTTTAAGTGCCTATGCTAAATTTTGGTATAGGCACTTTTTATAATCTTAATGGTTATATGCTTGACTTTTTTATACAATTTTAATATAATAATTTTGTAAACTTTCTTTGGAGGATTTTACTTATGAAGAAAATTCTTTTTACAAAAAAGAACATTATTATTGGAATAATTGCAATAATACTGCTTTTATGTATTGTTGTTGCCGCAAAATTTTTTGATAAAAATCCTGTTGTGCAATCTAATAATAACCAGACAATCGGTTCTTCTCAAGAATTAAATAACAACAATAATAACGAAAATAACAATAATAACGAAAATAACAACAATAACGAAGATAACGGCAATTCTAACGAAAACGATAATAACAATAATAACAACAACAATAA
>JAFSIN010000106.1 GCA_017439765.1 Clostridia bacterium
ATTTTTCAAGCGAAGCTGAGTGTACAGCCTTTGGTCGCCGCAATATAGAAGTTTATGTTCTTTATTAAAATTAAAGCGAAACGGTAAAATTTACCGCTTCGCTTTTTTCTTTACAAAATTAAAAAAATGATGTATAATATAAGAACAGATGTTCTAAAAATAAGGGGGGTCAGGTTTTGGAAAGAATTATTTTACATTGCGATTTAAATAATTTTTTTGCATCGGTAACGCTTTTAAACAACCAAACCCTTGTTAATATGCCGGTTGCCGTTTGCGGCAGCAAAAAAGAGCGCCACGGAATAGTTCTTGCCAAAAACGAAATTGCTAAAAAATTCGGAGTTAAAACGGCTGAAGCCATTTGGCAGGCAAAATTAAAATGCCCCGACCTTGTTACCTTGCCGCCCGATTACCCAATGTATGAAGAATATTCCCGCAGGGTGCAAGAAATTTATGCCCGATATACCGATAAAATTGAACCCTTTGGCATAGATGAATGTTGGCTGGATGTTACGGGTAGCACAATGCTTTTTGGCAGTGGTGAACAAATTGCCAATGCAATAAGGCTGGCTGTTAAAAAAGAGTTAGGTTTAACAATATCGGTTGGGGTAAGTTTTAATAAGGTTTTTGCCAAACTTGGCAGCGATTTAAAAAAACCCGATGCAGTAACCGTTATAACCCGCCAAAATTTTAAAGAAAAAATTTGGGGTTTAAATTTGGGCAACTTAATTTTTGCAGGGCAACATACCACAAAAAAATTAAACGAAGCCGGCATTTTTACCATTGGCGATTTAGCAGCCGCGCAAGATGTTACACTAAAAAAATTATTGGGTAAAAATGGGTTAGATTTAAAAAATTATGCCCTTGGGAATGATACATCACCCGTGTTAGATATGAATGAAACAAGAATACCAAAAAGCATAGGACACAGTGTTACGGGTGAAAACAACCTTACAACCAAAGAAGAAGCCTGGCAGGTCATTTTAGATTTAAGCGAAAAAATATCCACCCAATTAATGAAACAAGGGTTATATGCCGCCACAGTGCAACTTCACTGCCGAGATACCGAGTTAAATGTTAAAAACATTAGCAAAACGCTTGTATCTCCCACGGCATCGGCCACCGAAATTGCAAAAGCGGCCCAAGAAATTTTGGTTGAAAATTATAGTTGGGAACTACCGCTCAGAAGCATTGGTGTTAGGGCGGTTAATTTAAAAAACACCGTAACCGCTGTTCAACAAAACCTGTTTGAAGATTCCGCAAAAGAACTTAAAAAAGAAAAGGTGGAAAACAGCATATTTTTAATACGCGAAAAATATGGAAACAACAGTCTTAAAAGGGCAACGGTTATTGAAAAAAGTAAGAAAAAATAAATGTAAATTTTTACCTAAAACGCTTTAAGTTTTTGGAATTTTTATTTACATAATTTTATTATTCATATTATTTTTTATAAAAAATAATTAGAGTTATTAACAGTGTTGTTAACCAATAAAGCCTTTATTTTATGCCCAAAAAGGCTATGTTGGTGCAAAATTGTTAATTACTTGGTGGAAAACCCTAATAATTGTTAAAAGGTTTTTGGTTAACATAAAGTATAGAATTATGCAAAAGAAAAACAAAAAATGCAAAATCAAAGCATTATATAAAGTAAAGCCAACATTAATTTTTCATCGGCCGCTTCGCCACCCAAAAGCATCATAATTCCAGCAAGCAAAGAACGGTCGGAATCGGCAAAAATATTTTTAAAATTAATTAAATTAAACAAAGAATTACCGCTTTTTTGGGGGCTTGGCGCTAAAGGAGCGGTGTTTTTTTGCGAATTTTCGGGTTTCTTTGCAGGGTTTATGTTAGGAATATTAACAAAATTTGGCACAGGCGGCATTTTATGCACAGCGCCCTGTTTGTTTGCCTTGTTGTTCATTTCCATAATTCTTTTGGCAGCGCGTTCAAGTTCTTCTTTGTTAATCTGCTCCATTTTACCCCTCCTATAAGAAATTTAAAAAGCCGCTTTCTTTAAGCAGCGGCAATAAATCAAGCAACCGTAATATTTTAACGGCTTTGTCGGCTCTTTCCTGCCGTTTGGGGCTTAAGTGTGGCTTTAGCGCTAAAAGCAATTTGCTGCGCTCATCGGTAGCCGTGCTTTTAAGTTTTCCCATTACCGAAAGCATTTTGCCAAAATCAAAGTTAAGAGGCGCTTCTTCGGCGGGGTTAATTTGCGGCTCGGCAGGTGTTTTATTATCGGCAAAAAGGCCCTCGGCCATATTTCTGATTTGGTCAAGGGCGGCAGGGTCAGAAAGTAATGATGAAATTTTTTCCGACAAATTATCCATTATTATTTCCCCCAAACAAAGCCTTAAGCAAGGCCTTGGCCTGTGGCGAATTAAGCAATGCTTCGGTAGCGGTTGGGTTAGAAAGCAGGTTTTTAAGCTTTGCGGCCTGGTCGGGTTCAAGCCCTGCTAAAATCTCTTCAATATTTCCGTTTTCTAACCCGTTTTTCAGATTTTTGTTTGCACCGTTTTTTTTGAGAATTTCGTTAATAATTTTTTGACTGTTTATATTACTGTTTTGGTTATTCATAAAAACGCCCCCAAATATTTCTACAATAAAATATGCTAAATATAATAAATGTATGTTAAAATAATATAAAATTGATATTGTTGTTAAAAAAATTATTATTTTTTTCTTGACACATAAAAAAAATAATAGTATCCTAAAAAGGTAATAAATTTTTTGGAGGTAAAAAAATGTTTAAAAGCGAGTATTTATCGAGAGTATACGAAAATGTTTGCAAACGCAACGCCGGCGAAACCGAATTTTTACAAGCTGTAAAAGAGGTTTTAGTTTCTTTAGAGCCAATTGTTGCAGCTAACCCAAAAATTGAAGAAAACGGCGTAATCGAGCGTATGGTAGAACCCGAGCGTATGATTTCCTTTAGAGTATCTTGGGTAGATGATAATGGCAAAGTGCAGGTTAACCGCGGTTACCGCGTTCAGTTCAACTCTGCCATTGGCCCATATAAAGGCGGCCTTAGGTTCCACCCAAGCGTAAATGCTTCTATAATTAAGTTCTTAGGTTTCGAACAAACCTTTAAAAACAGCCTCACCGGTTTGCCCATGGGCGGCGGTAAAGGCGGTTCCGATTTTGACCCACGTGGCCGTAGCGATGGCGAAATTATGCGTTTCTGCCAAAGCTTTATGACCGAGCTTTCTAAACACATTGGTGCCGACACCGATGTTCCTGCAGGCGATATAGGCGTAGGCGCAAGAGAGATTGGCTATTTATACGGTCAATACAAAAGGCTCAGAAATGAATTTACCGGCGTGTTAACAGGTAAAGGTTTGTCTTACGGCGGTTCGTTAATTCGTCCGGAGGCCACAGGTTTTGGCGCTGTATATTACACCGCCGAAATGTTAAAATCTTTTGGCGAAGATATCAAAGGCAAAACATTTGCAGTTTCGGGCTTTGGTAACGTTGCTTGGGGTACCGTTAAAAAGATTACCGAACTTGGCGGCAAGGTTGTTACAATTTCCGGTCCCGATGGCTATGTTTACGACGAAAACGGTATTAACACCGAAGAAAAAATTAACTTTATGTTAGATATGCGTTCTTCCGGACACGACAAGGTTAAAGATTATGCCGATAAATTTGGCGTTCCTTATTTTGAAGGCCAAAAACCATGGGGCGTTAAGGCCGATGTTATTATGCCTTGCGCTACTCAGAACGAGGTTGATATGCCTGAGGCCGAGCAAATTGTTGCAAACGGCGTTAAATATTATGTAGAGGTTTCTAATATGCCCACCACCAACGAAGCTGTGGCTTACTTAAAGGCAAACGGTGTTACCGTTGCTCCTTCTAAGGCTGTTAACGCAGGCGGTGTTGCTGTTTCGGGCCTTGAAATGAGCCAGAACTCCATGAGATACAGCTGGACTGCCGAAGAGGTAGATGCAAAACTCCATCAGATTATGGAAGGCATTTACAAGGCATCTTACGATGCTGCTAAAAAATACGGCATGGAGGGCGACCTTGTAGCAGGCGCCAACCTTGCAGGTTTTGAAAAAGTAGCCGATGCCATGATTGCACAAGGCATTGCATATTAATAGCAAAAATTAAAGGGAGGCTAAAAAGCCTCCCTTTTTTTAATATGTAATTTTAAGAAATAACCGCCCAAACGGTTTTAAACATTGTTTTAATATCGCCCCAAAAACTAAAGTTTTTAATGGACTTTAGGTTATAAACCATCTTATCGGGCAAAACTTTGGTTATATAAACCTGGTCGGCATCTTGCGCTTCGTTTAAAAGCTCATCTTCATCCTTATACAAAATGCTGGCAAGGCTTGTAACACCTGCGGGCAGCAACAGTGTTGCTAACATTTCGGGGGTGTAGGCGTTAACATATTTTGGCACTTCGGGGCGGGTGCCCACAAAGGTCATTGTGCCCCTAAAAACATCAATTAACTGGCTTAGTTCGTCTAACCGGCAACGGCGTATTAACTTGCCAACCCGTGTTATTCGGCTGTCGCCGCTAACGGTTACTTTTGTGCCAATTTTTTCGGCATTTTGCACCATTGTGCGAAATTTGAAAATTTTAAATTCGCGGCCATATTGCGTAACTCTGGTTTGCCTGAAAAACACCGGGCCTTTAGAATCTAACTTAATTAATATTGCCAAGCACAAAAATATGGGGCTTGTAACAATTAACATCAGGCCCGAAACTACAATGTCAAACAGCCTTTTAAACAAAAGGCTTGTTTTTTTGCGGCTTAAAATATTGTAATAAGGCTCTACCTCGGGGCATTTAAATTGCTCGGGCAAATCTTCCCATTTTTTTAAAATCATATTAAATACTCTTTCAAAACTTTAGTGTAACATTCTATTATATAATCCACCTGTTCATCGGTAAGGCAGGTGTGCAACGGCAACGAAATTTCGTTAGCAAAATGTGCATATGCGTTGGGGTAATTGTTTATATCAAACCCTAAATTTTTATATGCCGTGAGCATAGGTAAAGGTTTGTAATGAACATTACAAGAAACACCAAGTTCTGCCATTTTTATAATAATGTTGTTTCGTTGTTCGGGGGTAATGCCCGGCACCCTTGTTAAATAAAGGTGTCCCGATGAAGAATAGTCGGCCGTGTAATGCGGCAGGGTTTCAACCCCTAAGGGTCTGAAGGCAGCATCAAAACGCTCAATAATTTCTTTGCGGCGGGCAAGCATGCCACTGTATCGGTTAAACTGTGCTAAGCCCATGGCGGCGGCAATGTCGGTCATATTGCATTTATAATATGGGCCAACAATGTCATATTCCCAAGCGCCGATTTGCGCTTTTTCCAAGGCATCTTTAGATTGCCCATGAAGCGATAATAACTGAAGTTGTTTATAAATATCATCGTTATTAATGCCGTTAATATTATTCCAGGTTAGTGCGCCACCCTCGGCGGTGGTGAAGTTTTTAACAGCGTGAAACGAAAATGACGAAAAATCAGCCAAGCAACCGGCAGGTTTGCCGTTTTTGGTGGCACCAAAAGAATGTGCAGTGTCGGCCAAAACAGCAACACGGCCAATAGCCTTGGCAATTTTGTTGTCAGAGCTAAATAAATCTTTTTTAGCGTTCACAATTTCAAAAATCTTTTCGTAATCGCAGGGGATACCGGCTAAATCCACCGGTAAAATTGCTTTGGTTTTGCTGTTAATTAGGCGGCTTGCGGCATCGTAATCCATTTCGAAAGAATTTGGCTGACAATCTACCAACACGGGTGTGGCGCCAACGTGGCACACAACCGAAGCTGTAGCAGTATATGTATATGCAGGAACAATAACCTCGTCGCCTTGGGTTACACCCAAAAGCCTTAAGGCCATTTCGGCGCAGGCGGTTTGCGAGTTCAGGCAAACAGCGCGCTCGGTTTGGCAATATTCCGCAACTTTTCTTTCAAGCTCTTTTGTTCTGGGTCCGGTTGTTATCCAACCCGATTTTAAGGCGGCAATAACCTCGTTAATTTCGGCTTCGGAAATATCGGGTGGAGAAAAAGGTATATTCATAACATAACCCCTTTATATTTAGTGATTTTATTATAACATATAATATTTCATAATTCAAGGAACAAACGACAATAAAATAACGCAGGGCTTAAGCCCTGCGTTTGTTTTATTCAAGTTCGAAAGCACCGGTATAAAGTTTATAATAGGTTCCTTTTTCGGAAATTAGTTTTTCGTGGTTGCCACGCTCAATAATTCGGCCGTTTTCCAACACCATAATAACATCGGAATTCTTAATGGTAGAAAGCCTGTGGGCAATAACAAACACTGTTCGGCCTTCCATTAATTTATCCATACCCCTTTGCACAATGGCTTCGGTTCGGGTGTCAATAGAAGAAGTTGCCTCATCCAAAATCATAACGGGTGGGTCGGCAACGGCGGCGCGGGCAATGGCAATTAATTGGCGTTGCCCTTGCGACAAATTGGAACCGTTGTTAGAAAGCATGGTGTTATAACCGTCGGGCAGGCGGGTAATAAAACTATCGGCGCCCGAAAGTTTAGCTGCATTAATACATTCTTGGTCGGTGGCGTCAAGTTTGCCGTAACGAATATTATCCATAACGCTGCCGGTAAACAGGTTGGTTTCTTGCAAAACTATGCCAAGTGAACGGCGTAAATCAGATTTTTTAATTTTGTTAATATTAATGCCGTCGTATCTGATTTTACCATCGGCAATATCGTAAAAGCGGTTAATAAGGTTGGTAATGGTTGTTTTTCCGGCTCCGGTAGCACCAACAAAGGCCACTTGCTGACCTGGCTCGGCATATACGCTAACATCGTGCAGCACCTGTTTGCCCTCAACGTAACCAAAGTCTACGCCCACCATTCTAACATCGCCTAAAAGTTCGGTATAGGTAACCGTACCGTCTGAGTGGGGGTGTTTCCAAGCCCAACGGCCTGTGTGAAAATCGACCTCTTTAATTTCGCCGTTATTAATTTCGGCATTTACTAGCGTTACATAGCCGTTGTCAGCCTCGGGTTCGGTGTCCATAAGTTCGAACACGCGCGAAGCGCCTGCAAGCGCCATTACAATTGCGTTTATTTGTTGCGAGGCTTGGTTTATATTGCCCGTGAACTGTTTTGCCATGTTAAGAAACGGAATAATAATGCTTATGTTAAAGGCTAACCCCGAAATGCTGAAGTTTTTCGCATCGGTTAACAGGAATATACCACCAATAACGGCCACCATCACATATAGGATATTACCAATATTCTGAATAATCGGGCCTAAAACATTAGCATAGGCGTGGGCACGATAAGCATCGCTGAAAAGCTGATTATTAAGTTTTTCAAAATCTTGCTCGTTTTGTTTTTCGTGGCAGAAAACCTTAACAACCTTTTGGCCGGCCATCATTTCTTGAATAAAGCCTTCGGCATTACCGAGCGACTTTTGTTGGCGTATAAAATATTTTGCGCTGCCTGCGCCAACTGTTTTTGAAACAAAAATCATAAGCACAACGCCTGCAAGCACAATGGCTGTCATAAGTGCGCTATAATAAAGCATGATTGAAAGCACACACATAACAATCGTGCACGACTGAAGCAGACTTGGAAGCGCCTGCGATACAAGTTGGCGAAGGGTGTCAATATCATTTGTGTAAACACTCATTATATCGCCGTGTTTTTTACTGTCAAAATAAGAAATCGGCAGGTTTTGCATTCCGTCAAAAAGCGCTTTGCGCAGTTTGTTAAGAAAGCCCTGTGTCATATACGCCATTAACTGTGTTTGGGTTATAATGGCGCAAATAGAAACAAGATAGAAACAAACAAGGGTTGCAACCTTTGGAATAATAACCTTTGAAGCACCTGTCCAATCGCCCGTGGTTGCCCATTCTTCAATTGCGGCAATAACCTGTTGCAAAAATATTGGTGGAAGCGACGAGGTTACGGCAGCAAATAAAATGCAGGCAACGGCAAGCGGCGCTAAAACAGGGTAAAACTTAAAAAACATTTTAATAACACGCGGAAGTGTGCCTTTTTTTGCCTTGCCCATTGGGCCTCTTGGCGGTCTACTCATTGTCGCCACCTCCATTCGTCTGCTGCTCGTAAACTTCGCGGTAAATTTCACTGCTCTCAAGCAGTTGTTCGTGAGTTCCCGAGGCGCTGATTCTTCCGTTATCCATAACAAGAATTAAATCGGCATCACTAACCGATGAAACACGCTGAGCAATAATAATTTTAGTAGTTTCGGGAATATATTTTTTAAATCCTGCTCGAATAAGCGCATCGGTTCTGGTGTCAACAGCGCTTGTTGAGTCGTCGAGAATTAAAATTTTTGGTTTTTTAAGCAGTGCACGGGCAATGCAAAGGCGCTGCTTTTGACCGCCCGATACGTTGGTGCCACCCTGCTCAATGTGGGTGTTGTAACCTTCCTTAAAGGTCATTATAAATTCTTCTGCCTGTGCAAGCCTGCAAGCCTCGCGAAGTTCTTCGTCGGTAGCAGACTCATTACCCCAGCGCAGATTTTCGGCAATCGTGCCCGAGAAAATAAGGTTCTTTTGCAGCACAAAAGCCACGGCGTTTCGAAGTGCGGTTAGGTCGTATTCGCGAACGTTACGTCCGCCAACCAGCACTTCGCCCTCGGTAACATCATAAAGTCGAGAAATAAGTTGAACAAGCGTTGTTTTGCTCGAGCCCGTTCCGCCAATTATGCCAACCGTCATACCCGAATTAATTTTAATGTTAACGTCGCTCAAAGAATTTAGTCGTGCATTTTCGGAATACTTAAAGCTAACGTTTTTAAACTCAACAGAGCCATCGGCAACGGTGTCAATAGCGTTTTCAGGGTTAACTATGGTTGGTTCTTCGGAAAGCACCTCAGAAATACGTTTTGCTGCTTCAATCGACATTGTGAGCATTACATAAATCATTGAAAGCATCATAAGTGATATAAGAATTTGCATGCCATATGTAAGCATTGCCGAAAGTTGACCAACATCTATTGCGGCGGCTTTAGTTGAAATAATAATTTTAGAACCAATTATAAGCACAAAGGCCATATTAAAATAAAGGCACAACTGCATAAGCGGTTGGTTAAAGGCAATTATGCGCTCTGCCTTTGTAAAATCACGGCAAATATCTTCTGCGGCAGAAGAAAATTTTTCTCTTTCGTAATCTTCGCGCGAAAAGCCCTTAACAACACGCATTGCACGAACATTTTCTTCAATGGACTCGTTTAAACGGTCATATTTTTTGAAAACTCGGCGAAAGGCGGGCATTGCCTTTTTGCCGATTAAGAAAAGGCCAAAACCAAGCACAGGAACAACAACCACAAACGATGTGGCAAGTGCGCCACCCATGGTGTATGCCATTGTGATTGAGAAAATGAGCATTAACGGACTGCGAACGGCAATGCGAATTAACATCATATATGCCATTTGCACACTCGAAATATCGGTAGTGAGTCGTGTTACGAGCGAAGATGACGAGAATTTATCAATATTCGCAAATGAAAAATTCTGAATTTTGGAAAATATGTCGTGCCTCAAATTTTTTGCAAAGCCTGACGACGCCTTTGCACTCGTGAAGCCTGCAAGACCTCCGCAGGTCAGCGACAACAACGCCATAAGAGCCAACAAAACACCTGACTTAATAACATCTCCCAAAACAATATTGTCAGATTTAATTTGGTTGAGTAAATCAGCAGACATTCGGGGTATTAGGCATTCCATTACAACCTCGCCAATCATAAGAAAAAGCGTTAATATGGATAACCACTTATATTCCCTTACGCTGCGCGCAAGTTTTTTAATCAAAGCAATTCATTCCTTTCATAAATACACCATAACATTATACCCTTAAATTCTTTATCATTCAAGGGATATTTTGTTAATTTTTATTTAATTTATAAATATGTTTTAAAAACTTTAAACATAAAAAAATAAACAACCCTGCCAAAAGGCAGAATTGTTTATTTGGCGCGCTGAAGAAGATGCATCTGCTGCGCATCTGCCGTGCTCGGCGACCGTTACGCTAAAGCTTACAGTACCCGCCTCACACTTCGCAGCTAAAAACAATTATTAATTGTTTTTTTAACGCTGCTCACCCTCTCAGAGTTCGAATCTTCACACATAAAAAAATAGCAGCCACACATAAAGGTGTAACTGCTATTTTGGCGCGCTGAAGAAGATTCGAACTCCCGACCTTCTGGTCCGTAGCCAGACGCTCTATCCAGCTGAGCTATCAGCGCAAAGTGTGAGAATAATCTCAACGTTTATCTATAATACCACAAAGTTTTTTAAAAATCAATAGGAAAAATTTATTTTTTTAAAAGTTTTAATTTATGTTGAAAAAAGCAAGATTTAACTGTATAATATGTGCATAAACATTTGGAGGTTGATGTTTTTATGTTAAAAAAAATATTATGCATTGCATTGGTTTTATTAACAATTTTTTGCTTTGCTGCTTGCGGTAAAAAAGAACCCGTAAGTGAAAACACAAATACTATAGTGCCATCTGAAAAAACAGTGGTGGCAAATCCGTTAACCGGCGTAGAAGATTTTGACTCTGCTAAATTAACGGCACGCCCCGTAGCAGTTATGATAGATAACGATTCGGTTGCCCAAAAAAATGCACAATTTGGCGTTTCTAAGGCCGATATTGTTTACGAAACAGAGGTTGAAGGCGGAATAACACGCTTAATGGCAGTATTTGCCGATTACACAAAAATTCCACAACTCGGCGATGTTAGGTCGGCAAGGTTTGTATACAGCGATTTAGCCAATGGCCACAACGCCATATATGTTCATTCCGGTGCCGACGATGTTTATTGCCGCCCACACATGAAATCTATTGGACTAGATAATTTTGAGGTTACAACCGATGTTTACGCTTGGCGCCACACCTATGGGTCTTCTACTAACTGGCAAAACCTATATACAAACGGCGAAAAACTAACCCAAGGCTTTGCCGATAAAAATTGGAAAACCACCCAAACCGAATTTAAACCGTGGCAAAATTTCGTGGCCGAAGCACCTGTGCTTACAGCCGGCGCCGCAAACAAGGTAACGGTTGGCTTTAGCGGTTCTTCAACATCCTATTTCACATTTGATGCCACAACAGGCAAATACAATAAAACAAGTGCTGTGTGCGCCAATGCCGATAAATTGGATTCTGCCCCATACGCCTTTAAAAATGTTTTTGTCTTAAAAACCAATATGAGCTATTATTCTAACAATAAACACCGCAATATAGATTTAAACTCGGGCACAGGTTATTATATAGTTAATGGTAATTACTGCAAAATTAAATGGCAAAAGGGCGATAGCAATAAACCGTTCACATTCACCAACGAAGACGGCACACCACTTAATGTAGCAGCCGGTAATTCTTGGGTATGCATTGCCAAAAACGACGCAACAATTTCTTTCAGCTAAAATAAAAAGGAGGTTTTAAAACCTCCTTTTTTTATTTTGCTTTAATTTTTTTAAACACAAATAGCGCAACCGGAGAAACGACTGCCATTAAAACAAATACAAGGCTTATTTGCCAAAAATTATTGTTTTTGGGTGGGGTTGGCGTTTGCTCGGGTGGCTCGGGTTCGGGCGGCGGAATTAAACTGCGTTTTGTTACATTTTCAAACAAATCGGTTTTCAAGATATCGGGCCCAACGGTTGTGCGGTACAGCCCGAAAACACCGGGCGCATATTTTGTAATTTGGGTTGCTTTTGTAATTTCATTGTTTTTGCCGTTAAGCCAGGTTTTAAACCAGGTGGCTTGCTGTGTGCCGTGGCAGGCAAACCCTTCTTTCGAAATTTGAAAAGGGGTTTTGCCTAAACCTGCAATTTCGGTGTCAAGGTCTAAAACAAGTTGGTTTTCTTTGTAAAGGTGCAAATAAAGTTTGGGTGTGTCCCACAGGCCATAAAGTTCAAAAGAACTTTGGTGTGCGGTGCTGTCGTTGGCTTTAATTACCGCCTGTGTTAAAAGGGTTGCATTTAAAATGTGTTGGCCATGGCCGTATTCTCCCTTTAAATCGTGCCCTAAAATAACCAGGGGTTTAAATTTTCTTATTTGTTCTATTTGAAAATTAAGCGCGTCGTCTTCGCTAAAACCTGCTTTTTTAAGGTTGGCAATGGCACCTTCATAACTTTCGGAATAAGCGTCGGGTAAAAAGCTAATAACAGGGTAGCGTCTAACTCCCACCGCCCACAAACCGTCTAATAATTCGTGGCGGCGCAAAATGTTGTTATTGTGGTCGGTAAAATAAACCACCTGAACCTCTGTTTCGCCATCGAGCGCATATTTTGGCAATGTGCCGGCAAAAAACAACTGCTCGTCGTCGGCGTGGGTGGAAAATAAAAGCAAATCGGCCTCGGTGTTATTGGGTTGCCAGTTTTGTTTGTTGCCGGGCATATTATTATAGGCCGAAATTTCCGAAATATTGGCTGTTTTTTCAAATTTAACGGTAATTTCCTTTTGTGTTTTAAGTTCGGGCGGCAGTTCTATTAATCTGTGCAAAAATTCGCCCTTTTGCGTTACCTCTGTGTTAGAGCCTTGCAGGGTGAAATCTACAGGAGTGTCCCAAAAAACAATATATATGTGGCTAAGCGGCAGGTCCGATGTAATTTTAATTTCACTAACGCTGCTGTGGGTGGAAATTTTGTTGTCGGTGCAAAGTTTTGGCGCAGTAATATTGGCGGTAATAACCTGTTGCTCGGTGTTGGTTTCGGCCAAAACCATCGGTTTATTAAGGCATAATAAAGCAATAAAAATAAAACACAAAACAGTTTTAATATTTTTCATTTTCAGCACCACCTTTATAATATAAATAAAGGTTATCATAAAAAATGGTTTTTTTCAATAACATTATACTTGAAAAATTTGCTTTTTTGTATTATATTTAAATAGTTAATATATTAATTACGGAGGAACTACATGTCAAGTTACTTAAAGCTGCAACCAAAGGAATTAGAGCTTAAATATAAAGACGTTTTGGCAAGATATGAAAATTTAGTAAAGCAGGGCACCGCACTTGATATGACTCGCGGCAAGCCGGGCTTTGACCAAATGGGCGTTAGTGATGAAATATTTGCCCTTGTCAGCACGGCCAGCGGTTTTAAAAACTGCGAAGGAACCGACTGCCGCAACTATGGCGGATTAGACGGCTTAATTGAACTTAAATATTTGTTTTCGCACATTTTGGGGGTTGACCATTCTCAAATTATAGTAGGTGGTAATTCCTCGCTTAATATGATGTTCGATACCATTGCCCAGGCCATGACTCACGGCATGGGCGGCGAGCCTTGGCTTTTGCAGGGCGGCGTTAAGTTTTTGTGCCCAAGCCCGGGTTACGACCGCCACTTTTCTATATGCGAACATTTTGGAATAGAAATGATTCCGGTTCCCAACACACCTGAAGGACCTAACATGGATATTGTGGAAGAACTTATTAAAGACGAAAAGGTTAAGGGTATGTGGTGTGTGCCCAAATATTCCAACCCCGAAGGCATAACCTACAGCGATAAAACCGTCAGGCGCATTGCAGCCATGAAACCCGCCGCCAAAGATTTCAGAGTTATGTGGGACAATGCCTATGCCATACACGATTTATACGAAGACGGCGACGAACTGTTAGATATTTACAGCGAGGCCTTAAAATACGGCAATGAAGATAACATTATAATGTTCACTTCAACCTCTAAAATTACATTCCCGGGCGCCGGTGTTGCTGCCGAGGCAGCAAGCCCCTTTAATGTAAAACTTTTAAAACAAAGAATGTCGTACCAAACCATAGGCCCCGACAAATTAAATCAACTTCGCCACGCAAGAATGTTCCCTAATTTTGATAAGTTAAA
>JAFSIN010000107.1 GCA_017439765.1 Clostridia bacterium
ATGCACGAAAACTTTGGTAAGTCCATTAATTTTAGCAAGGTTTAAAAGGCCATAAAGGTGGTCAATATGACTGTGAACACCGCCGTCAGACAATAGGCCAATTAAATGTAAAGCGGAATTGTTTTTCTTGCAATTTTCAACGGCCGATTTAAAGGCATCAATGTTGTAAAAATCGCCATCTTCAATAGATTTTGAAATTTTAACAAGCATTTGGTAAACAACGCGGCCGGCACCAATGTTGGTGTGGCCAACCTCACTGTTGCCCATTTGGCCGTTTGGAAGGCCAACATCTAACCCTGAAGCACCAATGGTTGTGAAGGGGTTTTCTTTAAAAAATTTAGAAAGATTTGGGGTTTTGGCGGTGTGAATGGCATTACCTTCGGTAATATCTCTGATACCAAAACCATCCATAATACATAAAACTACGGGTTTTTTCATTTATTTCACCTAATAAAAATTATTTAGAAGCAGCCTTAACAATAACTGCGAAATCTTCGGCTTTTAGTGAAGCGCCGCCAATAAGACCGCCGTCCACATTAACTTTTGCTACTAATTCGTCGGCATTTTTAGCATTCATAGAGCCACCGTATTGAATGGTAACGGTGTTGGCAACATCTTGACCATAAACTTCGGCAATAGCCTCTCTAACAAATCCGTTGCCTTCGTCGGCTTGGTCGGCGGTGGCTGTAACGCCTGTGCCAATAGCCCAAACAGGCTCGTAGGCTATAATAATATTTTTAAGTTCTTCTGCCGAAATATTTGTAAGGGCCATTTTGGTTTGGTATTTTAAAAGTGTTTCGGTGTAGCCTAATTCGCGTTGTTCTAATGTTTCGCCAACGCAAACAATAGCGGTAAGACCGGCTTTAACGGCTGCAAGTGTGCGCAGGTTAACGGTTTGGTCGGTTTCTCCAAAATATTGTCTGCGCTCTGAGTGGCCGATTACAACATATTCAACGCCGGCAGCGGTAAGCATTTCGGCCGAAATTTCGCCGGTATAGGCGCCCGATGCTTTAAAGTGAACATTTTCGGCACCTATTTTAATATTAGAACCCTTTGCTGCTTCTACAGCGGCAGCAATATCTATAAAAGGAACGCAAAGCACAACGTCGCAATCGGCACCTGCTACTAATGGTTTCATTTCGTTAATAAGGGCGGTTGTTTCGGCTGGGGTTTTGTTCATTTTCCAGTTACCTGCAATAACTGCTTTACGGGTTTGTTTGTTCATAATATTTTCTCCTATTCTTAAAATCAGCACGGTATTGCTACCGTGCCGTTTTTTATTTTTATTTTTCGTTTAATGCTGCAATACCGGGAAGTGCTTTGCCTTCTAAGAATTCAAGCGAAGCACCGCCGCCGGTAGAGATGTGTGTCATTTTGTCGGCATAACCTAATTTTTGAACAGCTGCGGCCGAGTCACCACCGCCAATAATGGATATAGCGCCCGATTCTGCAACGGCCTTAGCAACCGATTCGGTTCCCGAAGCAAAGTTTTTCCATTCAGAAACGCCCATTGGTCCGTTCCAAATTACTGTGCCTGCACCCTTAACGGCATCTGCAAATAATTCTTCGGTTTTGGGGCCAATGTCAAGACCCATCCAATCGTTTGGAATAGCATCTGAATCAACCGTTTTAACTTCGGTGTTTTCGGCGTATTCGCGACCTAAGCGGTTATCAATCGGTAACAAGAATTTAACGCCCTTAGCGTTTGCCTTTTCCATAAGTGAGGCAGCTAAGTCGATTTTATCTTCTTCGCAAAGAGAGGTGCCAACGGTGTAGCCTTTAGCACGGAAGAATGTGTAAGCCATACCACCGCCGATGATAAGTGTATCTACTTTATCAATAAGGTTTTCAATAACGCCTATTTTATCACTTACCTTGGCGCCGCCCAACACAGCAACAAAGGGGCGGGCAGGATTGGCTAAAGCGCCACCCATTACGCTAATTTCTTTTTGAATAAGGTAACCGCAAACAGCAGGTAAATAATCGGCAACGCCGGTTGTAGAGGCGTGTGCACGGTGTGCGGTACCGAACGCATCGTTAACAAAAATTTCGGCAAGAGAAGCAAGTTCTTTTGCAAATGCAGGGTCGTTTTTGGTTTCTCTGGCATCGAAACGAACGTTTTCAATTAAAACAGCCTTGCCGTTTTCTAAAGCGGCAACTTTAGCCTTGGCGTCGGAGCCAATAATGTCGGTAGCGAATGTAACCTTATTGCCTAAAAGTTCATTTAAACGGTCGGCCACAGGCTTTAAGGTGAAAGCCTTGGCATCGTTTTCTTTAGCCTTTGCTAAATAGTTAGCGGTGGCTTCGGCACGCTCGGCCTCGGGTAAAGCCTCAACAGCCTTTTTCTCTTTTTTAGAAAGGCCAAAGCCTTCGGTGAAAATGTTATGCGGCTTGCCCATATGTGAGCAAAGAATTACCTGAGCATTGTTGTTTAACAAATACTCAATGGTGGGTAAAGCGCCGATAATTCTTTTGTCGCTTGTGATTTTTCCGTCCTTCATGGGAACGTTAAAATCGCAACGAACAAGAACCTTTTTGCCGGCTACTTCAATATCTTCGATGGTCTTTTTGTTAAGTGCGTTCATAAAGTACATCCTTTCGGTATAAATATTTCTATATTATTGTACCACAAATTTACAATTTTTCAACATATTTATTAAATTACCACTTATAATTGTGAAGTTGCCCAAAATTTTGCAGTTCTGGGTAGTTCCATTGGCGTAAAACTTCATAAACCCCAATGGCTACCGAATTAGAAAGGTTAAGGCTGCGGGCATCACTTATCATGGGGATTCTAACGCATTTTTCGGGGTTTTTAAGCAATAATTCTTCGGGCAGACCTTTGGTTTCCTTTCCGAAAAACAAATA
>JAFSIN010000108.1 GCA_017439765.1 Clostridia bacterium
TTTGCAAAAATTTCTTTTTAACCCTTAACCTGTGTTTTTCGTGTTCGTGCAACAAGTAATGCAACCTCCGAACCAATATTTTTATTAAAATATTATAATACAAGTTAAAACATTTTACAACTATATACACCATTTTGGAGGTAAAAATGAAAACTTTTATTGTCGGCCGTAACGATGCCTCGCTACGTCTGGATAAATTTATAGCAAAAAATATGCCGCTAATGCCAAAATCTTTAATGTACAAATACATACGCACCAAAAACATTAAAGTTAACGGCAAGCGTGCTGAAATTTCTTTAAAACTTAACGAAGGCGACAAAATTGATGCCTATGTTAAGGATGAATTTTTGGCCGAACCCCAAAAAAATTATGACTTTTTAGCCGCTTCGACCAAACTTACCATTGTTTATGAAGATGAAAATATATTATTGGCCGACAAGCCCCAGGGTGTTCTTTCACACCCCGATAAAAACCAATATACCGACACCCTTATTTGCCGCATAAAACGTTATTTGTATGAAAAGGGCGAATATAACCCCGAGGGTGAGAACTCTTTTGCCCCCGCCCTTGCCAACCGAATTGACCGCAACACAGGCGGCATTGTTATTGCTGCCAAAAATGCCGAGGCCCTTAGAATTTTGTGCGACAAAATTAAACACCGCGAGGTTGAAAAACGATATTTGGCTGTTGTGCACGGCGTGCCCAAACAAAAAAGCGGACTGCTTGAGGGGTATTTGGAAAAAAACGAACAAAAAAACAAGGTTTATTTGAGCAAAAACAAATCCGATAACAACAGTTTTATTAAAACTGCCTATAATGTTTTGGCAAGTAAAAATAATTTATCGCTTTTAGATATTGAGTTGCTTACCGGCCGCACCCACCAAATTAGAGCGCACTTTGCCTGGATTGGCCACCCCCTGCTTGGCGATGGTAAATACGGGAAACTCACCGACGATAAAAAATTAGGCTTTAACAAGCAGGCGCTTTATTCTTACAAATTAGGTTTTAGGTTTGTTACCGATGCCGGTTTGCTTAACTACCTTAACAATAAAACATTTAAGGTAAAAGGGGTTTGGTTTGCAGAGCAACTTTTTTCGACAAATGTTTAGTTTTTAATTGACAAATTTAAAAAATATAGTATAATACTTATGTTGTTTTTCGCAGAACCTTTCGGAAGTATTCGACCGAAAGCGGAGAAAACTCTGGAGAATCCCACACGGGTGCCGAAGGTGCAAGGCTTTATAAAGCCGAATCTCTCAGGCAAAAGGACAGAGCTATTTTTTAAAAATATAGTTTTGTTTTAAATTCTCTTGGCTTCTGTGTAAAACAGAGGCTTTTTTATTTTTAAGGAGGTTTTTATATGCAAGCATTTTTAGATAGCATTTTAAATGTTGTATCTAAAGCAAATGCCTATTTGTCCGACTACATTTTAGTTATTCTTTTGATTGGCGTAGGTTTGTTTTTCACCATTAAAACTCGTTTTGTGCAGATTCGTTGCTTTGGTGAAGGTATGAAAAAGGTTTTTGGCAACATTAAACTGTTTGGTGCCAAACAACAAGGCGGATTATCATCCTTCCAGGCTCTTGCAACTGCAATTGCTGCTCAGGTTGGTACCGGTAACATTGTTGGTGCTTCGGGCGCTATATTAATTGGTGGCCCCGGCGCTATTTTCTGGATGTGGATAATTGCCTTTTTGGGTATGGCCACAATTTATGCCGAGGCAGTTTTGGCACAAGAAACCAAAGTTACAAACAATAACGGCGAAGTTGAGGGTGGCCCTGTTTATTACATTAAAAAGGCCTTCCCCAATGGTTTTGGTAAATTTTTAGCAGGCTTTTTTGCCGTTGCAATTATTTTAGCACTGGGCTTTATGGGCTCTATGGTGCAATCCAACTCTATTGCGGAATCTTGCAACACCGCATTTGGCATTAGCGGTTGGGTTATTGGCTTAATTGTAGCTGTTGTTTCGGCCTTTATATTTATTGGCGGTGTTAACCGTTTGGCCTCGGTAACCGAAAAGTTAGTTCCGATTATGGCTGTTATTTTCTTGCTTGGCGGTCTTGTTATTTTGGCTGCCCGCATTAAATATGTGCCTGCAACCTTTGGAATGATATTTAAATATGCATTTACACCTAACGCCCTTATAGGCGGTGGTATTGGTGCCGCCATTAAAACGGCAATAAGCCAGGGCGCTAAACGCGGTCTGTTCTCTAACGAGGCGGGCATGGGTTCTACCCCTCACGCACACGCACAAGCTAAGGTTGAAAAACCACACGACCAAGGCGTTGTTGCCATGGTTGGCGTGTTTATAGATACATTTGTGGTTTTAACCATGACTGCTCTTGTTGTAATTTCTTGCCTTTATGTTGGCAACGGAATTTTGGCAGGTGCCGAAAGCACCACCTATGCCACCCTGCTTAGCGGTTCGGGTGTTTCAAAAACCAATGCAATGCAAATGGCTTATTCTTCGGTTTTCGGCAGCGGTTTTGGTAATGGTTTTGTTGCCGTTTGTTTATTGTTCTTTGCCTTCTCCACCATTCTTGGTTGGAATTTCTTTGGTAAAATAAATGTGCAATATCTATTTAAAAACAACAAAATTGCCATAACTCTTTACATGATAATAGCCGTTTTATTTATATTCTTAGGCTCGCTACTTTCTAACGATTTGGTTTGGGAATTAACCGACTTCTTTAACTATTTAATGGTAATACCCAATGCTTTGGCCCTTTTGGCGCTAAATAAATTAGTAACAAAATCGGCACTTAAAAAATAAACAAAAACCCCTCGAAAGAGGGGTTTTTTTAATACGCTTTATGAATTTTTACGGCAATTACGGTAATGTCGTCTTCGTGGTTGTCGGTGCGGCGGCGTTTGGCGCAAAGTGAAATGTGCTGACTTAGTTCTTGGGCCGAGCCATCTCCCCAGGCATTTAATTCGGTATTTATCCAATCGGTATTATCGCCGGTTGCACCGTCCGACATCATTAGCAAAATGTCGTCTTTTTTAAGGCGTATTGTGGCTTTATCGAACCCGATGTCGCGTAAAATTCCAACCGGCAGCGAACTGCTTTGAGCCTTGCCTGTGCGGCCACTGCGCCGCACTAATGTTGGGGCTGCGCCCGCCTTTAACAGGTCGGTGCGGCCTGTATATAGGTCTATTACCGCAACATCTACCGTTGCTAAAGATTCGTCGGTCGATTTAAAGAGCATTGATGAATTTAAAATCCTGAGCGAACAATCGTAACCAAAACCTGCCCTTAAAAGCCTGGCCATTAAGCCCGATGCCATGGCACCATCAACCGCCGCGCGACCGCCCGTTCCCATGCCGTCAGACAGCACCAAAACAAGTTTGCCGCGGCCATCATAAAAATAGTTATACGCATCGCCACACATATTTTTTCCACCACTGCAAATTTGATTTACACCTATTTCGGCCTCGAGCACGGTGCGTTCCGTAAGATTTATTATGGTGGTGTTTCCTGCCTCACTTATGCTTGGTCGGTCAAAATCACGGTCGAGCGCCAAACTTAAATTTTGCATTAAGGTCATTTTATTAAGGCTAATATTTTCTTTTTTAATGCGGGCTTCTATGCTCATTCGGCCAAATTTATCAATTTTACAACAAGCATCTACTGTGTTGTATCCCAGTGTTTTTAAGGTATTAATTACCGCTCCGGCGGCAGTGTTATCATAAACCTGCTCGGTTTCTAACTCGGTCGATAAATCCCTTAACATATCGGAAATACCGCTAAATTGGTCGGACACCACGCTGCGAACTTCATCGATGCGGTTTTCGGCCGAAATTCTGGCAGCATATTGCGAATATTTTAAATTTACCGCCTTGCCCACATTTTGTGGTCTTAGGCAACGGCCTTTGAACTCTTCGGGGGCAAAAATTTCGGGAGATGGCTCTTTTTGTTTTACTGCCTTGGTCATTTCTAACACGGCCGAGAGTGTGTCGGCTTTTTTGGTTTCCCAACAATGCACCCTTAGGCTGCAGCCTTTGCAAGCATTTTCTTCTATGCCTTTTAAAACGGCACTAAAATCGGGGGCGTTTATTTTGGCAAGTTCACGGGCAATTTGCTCCACCGTGCCCGACACATCGGTTAAGGCATCGGCCGCCGAGTTTAGTCGCATTGTTACCGCCTGCCGCACACCCTCGAGCGTTGAGTGTTCGGGCAAGGGTGATAACGCAACGCTAAGCCTTATGCCAATATTTTTTGGTATGCACAAAAATATAACTGCCCCAAGAGCCGCTTCTACAATATAAATTACGGCATCCACCGTGCCTATTAACGAAACCGAAACAAAAACCGAAATTAAAAATGCCGCCACGCCGGCATATTTATTGAGTGATAAAAATACACCGCCGATTAATCCGCCAAAGCAAAGAAGCAACAAAACATTTGTGCCGCCACCGCTAAGCACACCGGCAAAACCCAACGCAGTGCCACAAATTGCCCCAACCGAAACCCCACCAAACCTGGCAGTGAATAAAATTGTGGCCACGGCCAACACCCTGCCCACCGAAACATCGGCCACTGTGAGTGAAAAAAGCCCCGTAAAAAGAGCCGCTACCGCTATTAAAAGTGAACTTAACTCTACCGTAGTTAGCCTGAAATCAGGCTTTATTAATACGGTACAGGTTTTGGCAACAAAATATGCATAGCCCGATGCCAACAGTGCCTCGGCCACTGCCAAAACAATATCTAAAGAATGTTCGCGCACCATAACAATACCGGTTGAAGCCGTAACCAAAGCCACCACCGCGGCCGAAAAAATCGGTTTAAGCTCATTTTTCAGGGTGGTGTGCAAAAGAATTTTAATGGCAGCCACCGCCAAAATGGCCGCAACATACCTGAATGAATAACCCGACACCGTTATATACCCGACGGCAGCACCCGCCGCACACGATGCCGAATACACAGCATTAACTCCGCCCGTAAGACCGATGCCAAAGGGTATAAGTTTTTCTAAAACCAACCCCCTTGAGCAAAAAAATCCAAAAAACGCCGCCAATAAATGCCTTAGCACCGCAAATAAAATATCGGTAAAATTAAGGTTTATTGATTGCGTTTCTTTATTTGCAACTTCCTTCATAAAAAAATCACCGCCAAAATAATTTATTAAATAAATTATACATTGGCGGTGTTAATTATTTTGTCAAATTAAATGTGAAAATTGCGTAACTTTATAAATGTTATGTAAACCTATTGTCGAAAATGGTTAGTAACTATCCCTTAAATAAATTGTGCGTGAATTTCGGTAATTATAAACGCTTAAAATTAGACCTATTCCTAAATAAAGGCAAAGCATTGAGCTGCCACCCGCGCTAAAAAACGGTAAGGTTATGCCAATTACGGGTAAAACCGAAATGCACATGCCAATATTTATAATTATGTGCACAAGCAGCATAGAAAACAAGCCAACACAAATTAATGTGCCCGATTTTTTATGGCTTAGGCGGCCAACCGCTAAAATTCTGAGGGCTATGGCGGCCAACAACACAAGCACGGCAAGACTGCCTAAGAAGCCTAATTCTTCGCCTATGGTGGCAAAAATAAAA
>JAFSIN010000109.1 GCA_017439765.1 Clostridia bacterium
AAAGTTGCCGACCGAGCTAATTGCACAGGTAGTGCTTGAAAAAACCGCATATAGTTTTGATAAACTATATTCATATGCCATACCACCCAAGCTTTCCCGGTTGTGTCAGCCTGGGTGTCGGGTTGTTGTGCCTTTTGGTAGGGGCAACACCTTAAGGCAAGGTTTAATTATGTCGGTTTCAAGCGGCAACACTAATGAACTTAAAAGCATTGTTCAAGTTTACGATTCGGAGCCAATAGTTAACGATGAAATGCTAAAGCTTTGCTTATGGTTTCACGAAAGGCTGTTTTGCACCTATTTCGATGCCGTTAATGCTGTTTTACCCACCGGTATAAGCTTAAAAATGGTGGATTTTTATTCACCTTGCAAAAATATTAATTTAAATAATCTTTCAGATACCGAAAAACAGGTTGCTGAATTTTTAATTAACACAGGAATTGCCGTTTCTATTAATAAATTGGTTAATAAATTTGGCGCTGATGTTCTAAGTGTGCTTAATAATTTAGTTAAAAACAATATTATTGAAAAATCAAGCGAAGCCGTGCGAAAAATTGGCGATGCCTCGCAAAAATCGGTCAAACTTTTAGAAGAAGATTTTAATAATATTAAACTAACCGCACGGCAAAAAGAAATTGCACAACTCGTATCCGATTTTGGCTCGGTTAGTGTTAAAGAATTGCAATATTTTACAGGGGTTTCGGCATCGGTAATTGATAATCTTGTTAAAAAGGGTGTTTTAGAATACTTCGAAAATCCCGTGTACCGAAAACCGCACTATACTAAAACCGGTGGCAATAACGAAATTTTATTAACCGACCAACAGCTTAATGCTTTTAATTCTTTAAAAAGCAAATTAAATAGCCAAAACAGTGCCTTGCTTTATGGTGTAACAGGTAGCGGCAAAACACAGGTGTTTTTAAAACTGGCCGATGAGGTTGTAGCCCAAAATAAAGGCGTTATTATAATGGTGCCGGAAATTTCATTAACACCCCAAACAATAGGGCTTTTTAATAACCGCTACCAAGGTAAAATTGCGGTATTTCACAGTGCTATGTCGTTAGGGCAGCGTATGGATGAATGGAAGCGCATTCGTGAAGGCAAGGCCTTAATAGCTATTGGAACCCGTTCGGCAATATTTGCCCCATTTTCTAAAATTGGGTTAATTATTATGGATGAAGAACAAGAGCATACCTATAAGTCCGAGCAATCTCCAAGGTATCATACGCGGGATGTTGCAAGGTTTAGGTCGGCTTACCATAAATGCTTGTTTTTAATGGCCTCAGCCACACCCAGCATAGAAAGTTATACAGCCGCTTTAAATAATAAATATAGCTTATGTGTGCTTAAAGACCGTTACGGAAACGCAAATCTGCCCGAAGTGCAGGTTGTGGATATGCGTGAAGCTGCTAAAGGCGGAAATACTGGGGTTTTAAGTGCCGAACTTTATAACGAAATTAATAATGCCTTAAGCCAAGGTAATCAAGCAATTGTGTTACTTAATAGGCGTGGACATAACACATATATATCTTGCCCTTCTTGCGGGTATGTAGCTGAATGCCCTAATTGTAGTGTTTCGCTAACATATCATTCAGCAAATAATCGCTTAATGTGCCATTATTGCGGTTATTCGGTTCCGGTAGCCCAAAATTGCCCAAATTGTAATGATACACACATGAGGTTTTCGGGCATTGGCACCCAACGGGCATATGAAGAACTAAGTCAACTGTTCCCGGGTGCGAATATTTTGCGTTTAGATGCCGACTCTACTATTAGGAGAAACTCATTTTCCGAATATTTGACCGAGTTTGCCAATGGAAAATATAATATTATGCTGGGCACACAAATGGTGGCTAAAGGGTTAGATTTTCCTAATGTTACCGTTGTTGGTGTAATAGGAGCCGAAAAATCTACCTCGGGTGTAGATTACCGCAGCGCCGAACGCACTTTTTCCTTGCTTACACAGGTTGTTGGCAGGGCAGGCAGAGGCGAATATAAAGGAACGGCCGTTATTCAAACAACCGACCCGGAAAATAACATTATTGAACTTTCTGCCAAGCAGGATTACGAAGCATTTTATAACCAAGAAATGTGCATTAGAAAAGCTTTAATTTACCCACCTTTTTGCGATATTGTCTTGCTTGTATTTCAGTCAAATAATGCAAATTCTGCTTTAAACGCAGCAAATAATGTGCTTAAAAACGTTAGTGATTTAGCACAAAACAGTTTTAGCGATGTTAAAATTATTGCTTTAGGCCCTGCACCCGCATTAATGCCAAAGGTTAATAACAAATATAGGTACACGCTAACAATTAAATGTAGAAATAGCAAACGCCTGCGCGAACTTTTAAGGCAGGCAATTAACACAAACTTAAATTCCGACACCTCTATTTATTTAGATATTAATCCGGAAGTTTTATTTTAGGAGGAAATAATGGCAATTCGCAATATTGTAAAGCAAGGGGACCCTGTTTTAGAAAAAACAGCAAGAACCGTGCTTAACTTTGATGAACGTTTAGCAATGTTGTTAGACGATATGAAAGAAACTATGTATGATGCCGACGGCGTTGGCCTTGCCGCCCCACAGGTTGGGGTGTTAAGGCGATGCTGTGTTATAGATATTGGCGAAGGTCCTGTTGAACTTGTAAACCCAGTAATTATTGAAAAAAGCGGCGTTCAAAATGAGAGCGAAGGTTGTTTGTCGTTGCCAGGATTATACAAAACCACGGTTAGACCAATGAAGGTTACTGTTCGTGCTAACGACCGCCACGGTAATGTTTTCACAGTAACGGGCGAGGGCCTTATGGCAAGGGCACTTTGCCACGAAATCGACCATTTGGATGGAATTCTATTTATTAAAAGGGCGGTAGACGAATAATGAATATGGTTTTTATGGGTACGCCCGAAATTGCTGCCACTGCACTTTCAAGTTTAATTAATGCAGGGCATAATATAATGGCGGTTTTTACTAAACCCGATAAACCTGTTGGCCGCAAACAAATTTTAACGGCTCCACCCGTTAAGGTGTTAGCAGAAGAACATAACATACCCGTTTTTCAACCCGAAACATTAAAAGATGGCGAAGCCTTTAACATATTAAAAAACATTAACCCCGAAATTATTGTGGTTGTGGCTTATGGCAAACTTTTACCAAAAAATATTTTAAATTTGCCAAAATATGGCTGTGTTAATGCACATGCCTCAATTTTACCAAAATACCGCGGTTCATCACCAATACAGTGGAGTATTGTTTGCGGCGACACCGAAACCGGCATTACAACTATGTATATGGACGAGGGTATGGATACCGGCGACATTTTAGAAATTGCAAAAACCCCTATAAATAAGGATGAAACTGCCGAAGAACTT
>JAFSIN010000011.1 GCA_017439765.1 Clostridia bacterium
CCTCAAGATTAGATATCCCATAGTGTTAAACTAGTAAGGTCCCCGGTAGACTACCGGGTTGATAGGCTGCGTGTGTAAAGGCCGTGAGGTCTGTGCTTGGCAGTACTAATAGACCGAGGGCTTGACCTACTTTTGATTCTCTTTGCTTTTTACTTTATTCAGTTTTGAAGGTGCGAGTGCACAAAAATTTAAGCGAACGGTTTTCCGTTCGCTTTTTTTATTTTAAAAGCCTATGCTTTTTAGCATAGGCTTAAATTAATTCCATAATTAATGCATTTACACCACGGTTATTGCCGTTAGCACGGTGTGAATGAAAATATTTGCTTTGACAGTGGGTGCAAACATCGGTAATCTGAATGTTCTGCTCTGATATGCCGGCATTAATTAAAATTTGGCGGTTAGCTTCCCATAAATCCAACATATATTTTCCATTATTTTTATTAATAAAAATAGAGTTTAAATTCAAATAGTTAATTTTTGCAAATTCGTTATAAACAGGGTCATCAACCTCATAACAACAACGTGCTACCGAAGGGGCCAAAACGGCAATAATGTTTTTTGGGTTGCAGTTATAGTTATTTATTAAAACTTGGACGGTTTTTTTGCCAATTTCTTGCACTGTTCCGCGCCAGCCTGCATGGGCTGCGGCAATTACATTATTAACAGGGTCAAAAAAGCCGATTAGGCAACAGTCGGCGCTATGGGTTACCAAGGCAACGCTTGGTTGGTTTGTAACAATGGCGTCAATATCTGAATATGTTTTATCGCGCCACACACCCTTGCCAACATCGTTTTTGCCAACGCATAAAATATTGGCTGTGTGCGTTTGAGCCGAAAGCACCAAATTATTTGGGTTAATGCCCAAGGCATTGCTTATAATTTTGTAATTTTGGCGCACGGTGTCGGGGTTATCGCCGGTGGTAAAACTTAAATTCATTTGCGAGAAACAACCTGTGCTAACGCCGCCCAAACGGGTGGTAAATCCGTGGCGCAGATTTTTAAAACTGTTTAATATAGGGAATGTTAAATATTCAACATTGCCTTGTTTTTCGATTTTGTGAAGGTTAGTTTTAATCATATTAAATACCTGCCGGTGTTACAAAAACTGTATTATTGGTTGTATAAATAACCATTCCGGGTTTAGCGCCCGATGGTTTTTTAACATATTTTACCTGGGTGTAATCTACAGGAACATTGGAAGAATTGCACATTTTTGAATTTTTGGCGGCTAAATTGGCTGCAAACAAAATGTCTTCGTTGGTTAGTGCCTGACCACCACAAAAAACAATAACGTGGCTGCCGGGTGCATTTTTAACGTGAAACCACACATCGTTTTTAGAGGCTAAAGTGCAGGTTAAAAGGTCGTTTTGTATATTATTTTTGCCAACCAAGGTTTTAAAGCCCGAAGGCGAAATAAACTCTTTAAACTCGGCCTTAACTTGTTTTTTCTTTTTTTGGTTTTGCGTGCTTTTGATGTAACCCGATGTTATTAATTCTTCACGAATTTCGGCAATATCTTTAAGATTTTCGGCGTTAGAAAGCGAGAAAATAAGACTTTCAATATATTCGAGTTCCTTATTATCGGATTCAATTAATGTGTTGAGTGATTGCTCTGCAGCGTAGGTTTTTTTGTAGTCTTTAAAATATTTTGCGGCATTGGCCTGGGGTGAGAGCGCGGGATTGAGCGGGATTTTAATGTTTTCTAAATTTTCGGTGTAAAAATTAGGCACCAAGGCATAACTGCTGCCGGGTTTTATATTATATAAATTCGCCTTTAAAAGCTCGCCATATACCCTTAAATCTTCACGATTTTCGCATTTCAAAAGGTCATTTTTTCGGTGAGCAATTCGTTTTATAATGCGAGCTAAAAGGGTGTTTAGTGTTCGTGTTAAATCGGCCGAATTTTTATTTATTTGGTCGTTAAGCATTTTAGTTGTATAAAATTCATCTAAAAGGTCGCTAAAACTTTGCTTTTCTTCACAAACAAAACCTTGGTATTGGTTGATTTTAATGAAACTGAAATCGAACGCTTCGTCATTATTATTTTTTATTAAATAAGGCGCAGAATTTTCCCCAATATTGCCCAAAAAAATGGATAAAAATTCTTCTAAATCACCCTTTAAAGAGGTCGTGATTTCTCGGCAAATTAAGGGGGATAGCCCCGCAACAGTATTTAATAAGGCATTTTCTAAATTAACATTGCCCAAACACTTTATGGTGTTGGCAATTAATTTTGCGTTTTGTGGCAACGGGGCGATTTTTTCTTGGTTTTTGGGGTATTCGTATTTAACACCGGGCAGTAAAATGCGGGTTTTAGATTCAAAGCCTGCTCTATGCAGCGCGTCTATAATTTTTCCGTTTTGGTCAACTAATATTATATTAGGAGCCGAGCTGATAAGCTCTATTATTAATTTTGGGTAAATAATATCACCCAGTTCGCTTAAGGCTGAAAACTCAATTTCAATTAAGCGTTCAAAATCGGGCTGGGTGATTTTTGTGATGCGCCCCGAGCCCGCATATTTGCGCAACAACATACAAAACATTGGCGGTGTTTCGGGGTTTTCAAATTTGTTATTTGTAAAGTGGATTCGTTGGCTGCCTTGTTTGGCAGAAATTAAAAGGCGCTTGTTAAAACCTGCCCCTCTTAATAAAATGACGATTTCGTCTTTAGTGGGCTGGTGGATTTTATCAATATGGCAGTTAACGGCAGAACAAAGTTCGGCAGTTAGCTTATTTAAAAAAATGCCATCAAGTGCCATTTTGCGCCTCCAATTGTTTTTTTATTTGATTAATGCAGGTTTGGGTTTTTAAAAATTCGGGTTGCTTTAGGGGAATGTTTTTTATGCTTTGGTTTAATTTTTGTAAGCGTGAGAGTTGTTTTTTAATATATAAAACATTGTGTGGGGAATCGGGTTTTAACTCACCAATATATAGTTTATATTCCTGTGGTGCACAAAATTCACCCGTAAATTTAGTTTTAATTATGGTGTAGCATTTGCCGTTTTCGCAAACGGCGGTTTCTAAATCGGTACTAAAACCGGTGGAATATAAAAAATCCCTTAATTTTTCGGGCGAAGTTGTGGGGTTAAGTAAAAGTGTATATTTTTTATTCTTAACCCAACTGCAATTTTCTAAAATTCCGGCAATAACCTCACCGCCAATGCCTGCAATTATAATGGTTTCAACCTCGTCTGCAGTTATACCGCTAAGGCCGCCACAAAGCCGAGTTTGAATGCCCAAAACATTTGAACGCTGAATATTTTTTTTGGCGTTGTTTAAGGGCTTTTGGTTAATGTCGCAGGCTAAAACAGAGGTCGCAACACCGTTTTTAATAAGATAAATAGGCAAATAGCCGTGGTCGGTACCAATATCGGCCACGCGGCTGTTTTTTGGCACTAACTCGGCTATTTTTAATAACCTTTTGCTTAAATTGAACATTATTTATTACTAAAATATTGGTTTAATTTTTCTACCAGCGAATCGCAGTCGGTGCCGTGAACCTGGCAGGCCTCTTCAATGGATTCGCCACGAGATGCAGGACAGCCTAAGCAGTGCATGCCAATTTCGAAAAAGAATTTGGCAGCACCTGTATCCATATCTAAAACATCGCCTATGCACATATCTTTTGTAATTTTCATTTTTAAAACTCCTTTTCTTTATTAAAACAAATTAGGGTTTTTTTCTAAATTTGTTCTTGTGTGGTTGTATAATTTGCGGTTATCTAACGCCCAAAGTTTTCCGGTGAAATCGTTATCTTTGGCGGCTAACAGGGCATCACGCATTTCGTAAACGCGTGAATCAAGCAGGTCGAGTTCGCTTAAAAGCTCGGCTTCCATAAACATTGGCCTTACCGCAGCGCCAAATTCGGGTTCGCCGTGATGGGACAAGACCATATGTTCAAGCAACATTGAACTTTCGGGCGGAATGCCCAGTTCCTCGGCTGCTTTGCGTACCATAATTGCACCTTCGGCCAAGTGGCCTATAAGGTTGCCTTTAACCGAATAACCCGAAGCCACACCTGTACCGGCCACGTCATATTCGGTTAATTTTGCAATGTCGTGTAAAATTGCGCCTGAAATTAGCAATTCACGGTCTACAAACGGGTAAATGTGGCAAACGCTTTCACACAGCCTCACAATAGACAATGTGTGCATTAAAAGCCCGCCACGAATGGCGTGGTGCAATTTAAACGCTGCCGGCCAATATAATAATTCTGTTTTGTGGGTGAAAAGCAAATGTGTAACTAATTTTTTAAGGTCTTGGTCAGAAAAATCTGACGCTATGGCAAAAAGTTCGTCGAACATCGCATTAACGTCGTATTCGGCGCTGGGCACATAATCGCTTTCGTTAACACCGTCGGATTCGGTAACGTGGCGAATTTTATCGATTCGCAGTTGGTCAGAACCGGCATAAACCGATACAGTACCCCTAACCTTAATGAGTTCGTTAGCGGCATATGTGCCGTGCAAAACCTCGTTATAACTCCAAAGTTTAGCGTTAATTTCTCCGCTTTTGTCGCTAAGGGTTAAATCAAGGTAAGTGTCGCCTTTAGAGGATGTTTTTTTATCGACAGATTTTATAAGGCAAAAGCCCTCTACCATTCCGCGAACATCGGGTTGGGAAAAGTTCATATAAAATACCTCTTTATTATTTATATATATTATAAAAATATTATACTACATTTATATATAATATGCAAGGTGGACTATTTATTTTGTTTGGCAATGTGGTTTTCGCAGAAAATTAATGTTGGGATTATGTTGTTTTTTTGGTTTTTTCTTTGTTTTATATTGACAAAACTGTGGTTTTTTGATAAAATATAGCTGTAAAAATGCCAAAACACAGAAAATGTTTGTATATATTCGTTTGGAGGGTACTAAATAATGAGTGCAATTTATTCCCAAAAAATAGAAAAATCTGAAAGAATTCCAAAATTAATTGAACATTTATTTGAAAAAATGCCGCAAATAGAGTCCGAAAGGGCGGTGCTTTTAACCCAAAGCTACAAAGAAACCGAAGGCCAACCAATAACATTAAGAAGGGCCAAGGCCTTTGCCCATATTTTAGAGGGTTTGCCCATTACCATTCGCCCGCTTGAACTTGTTGTTGGAAGCAACACAAAAATGCCCCGCAGCTGTCAAGTTTTTCCGGAATATTCTTACAGTTGGCTTGAAGATGAGTTTGACACCATAGAAACCCGTTCGGCCGACCCGTTTTATATATCGGATGAAACCAAAAAAACCTTAAAAGATGTTTACACCTATTGGAAGGGTAAAACCACTAGTGAACTTGCCACATCGTATATGGCTCCCGAAGCACTTACCGCAATTGAGCACAATATGTTCACCCCCGGCAACTATTTTTATAACGGTATAGGCCATGTTACCGTAGATTACGCCAAGGTGCTTAAAATAGGCTTTAAGGGTATTGAGGCCGAGGCCAAAGCCGCACTTGAAAAATTAAGTGTGGCCGATGCCGATTATGCCCGCCGCCACCACTTTTTAGAGGCCGTAATTATTAGTTGCCAAGCCGTTTGCAATTATGCCAAAAGGTATGCGGCACTAGCCAAAAAAATGGCTTCCGATGCAACCGAACCTCGCAAAAGTGAACTTTTAAAAATAGCCGAAAATTGCCAAAGGGTGCCGCAAAACGGTGCGACATCGTTTTATGAGGCCTGTCAATCGTTTTGGTTCGTGCAAATGCTTTTGCAAACCGAATCGAGCGGACATTCAATTTCACCGGGCCGTTTTGACCAATATATGTACCCTTATTATATTGCCGATTTGGAAAGCGGCAAAATAACCCGCGAATTTGCTCAAGAGTTAATAGATTGCATTTGGGTAAAACTTAATGACCTTAACAAAGTGCGTGATGCCGCATCGGCTGAGGGATTTGCAGGCTATAGCCTATTCCAAAACTTGATTGTAGGTGGCCAGGATTCGAACGGACGAGATGCCACCAACGATATTTCATATATGTGCATGAACGCAACAATGCATGTGTCGCTCCCACAACCTTCGTTTTCGGTTCGTGTTTGGAACGGCACCCCTCACGAGTTTATGATTCGCGCAGCCGAGGTTACCCGCACAGGCGTTGGTTTGCCGGCCTATTATAACGACGAGGTTATTATTCCTTCGCTTCAAAGCCGAGGCCTTACATTAGAGGACGCAAGGGATTATAACATTATTGGATGCGTTGAACCGCAAAAAGCTGCCAAAACAGACGGTTGGCACGATGCCGCATTCTTTAATATGTGCCGTCCACTCGAGATGGTGTTTTCCGGCGGCGTAGACAACGGCGTTCAAATTGGTCCGCAAACGGGCGATGTTACAAAAATGCAAAGTTTTGAAGAGTTTTATGACGCCTATAAAACCCAAATGAACTATTTTATAGAGCTTATGGTTAATGCCGATAACGCCATAGATGTGGCCCACGCCGAGCTTTGCCCGTTGCCGTTTCAATCTTGTATGGTTGAAGATTGCATTGGCCGAGGCAAAAGTTTGCAAGAGGGCGGCGCTATATATAACTTTACAGGTCCGCAAGGCTTTGGAATAGCCAATATGACCGATTCTTTATATGCCATTAAAACTTTGGTGTATGAACAAAAGGTGTTCACTATTGCCGAACTTAAAGAGGCGCTCCAAAACAATTTTGGCAAAGATATGGATGCCAAAAAAGCCGAACAAATTACAACTCAGGTTGCTAAAGAGTTTGTTAAATCGGGTAAGGTGTTATCGAGCGACGATGTAAAGGTTATATATGAAACGGTTGTTAAAAATAACTGTTCCGGTGATAAAAAAGACGCTTATGGAAAAATACTTGATAAAATTGGAGAGCTGCCAAAGTTTGGCAACGATGTTGCAGAGGTGGATTCCTTTGCACGCGATGTAGCATATACATATACCCGCCCGTTACTTAACTATAAAAACCCACGCGGTGGGCAGTACCAAGCGGGGTTATATCCGGTTTCGGCCAACGTGCCGCTGGGCGCACAAACCGGAGCCACACCCGATGGCCGTTTAGCCTTTACGCCGGTGGCCGATGGCGTATCACCTGCAGCGGGCCGAGATGTAAAAGGACCGACAGCGGCAGCCAACTCGGTTTCAAGGCTCGACCATTACATAGCATCTAACGGAACATTATTTAATATGAAATTCCACCCAAGTGCTTTGGCAGGAGCTGGCGGACTTGAAAGTTTTGTTGCATTGGTGCGTGGCTATTTTGACCAAAAGGGAAGCCATATGCAGTTTAACGTTGTAAGTCGCGAAACCCTGCGCGATGCTCAGGCCAACCCCGAAAAATACAAATCACTGGTGGTTAGGGTTGCGGGTTACAGCGCCTTGTTTACAACACTTTCACGTTCCCTGCAGGATGACATTATTAACCGCACTCAGCAGGGGGAATTTTAAATGGCCGATTCTAAACTTTTAACAAGGGGCCGAATTTTCGATATTCAGCGGTTTTCCACGCATGATGGTCCAGGAATACGCACCATAGTGTTTTTAAAGGGTTGCGCGTTAAGGTGCCGCTGGTGTTGTAACCCCGAATCGCAATCTTATAACATAGAGCAAATGAAACAAAACGAAAAAATTAAAACCATTGGCAAAGATGTAACTGTGGCCGAGGTTTTAGAGGAAGTTTTAAGGGATGCGCCCTATTATCGCCGCTCGGGCGGGGGCATAACCCTTTCGGGTGGGGAATCGCTTTTGCAGCCCGATTTTGCCATTAGTTTGCTTAAGGCCTGCCACGACCACGGCATAAACACAGCCATAGAAACTACCGGATTTGCCGAGCAAAGTGTTATTGAAAGGTTTATTCCGCACATAGATTTGTTTTTAATGGATATTAAGCACATTAACAGTGCAAAACACGCCGAATTTACCGGTCAACCTAACGAAAGAATTTTGGAAAATGCAGCCTTAATTGCAAGGCAGGCTAAAAGGCTTATTGTTAGGGTTCCGGTAATACCCGGGTTCAACGACACCGAGACCGAAATTTCAGACATTGCGGCTTTTGCCAAAAGTCTTAACGGCGTCAACGAAATACACTTATTGCCATATCACCGCATGGGGCGTGATAAATATGAAGGCCTTAACCGACCGTATTTAATGGGCGATGTCCCGCCGCCTACAAGTGAACATATGGAAAAATTAATTAATGTGGCAAGGTCGCATGGCCTTACTGCTAAAATAGGGGGGTAAAAATGAATTTTGACAATTTGATTAACAGTGGCGAAAAAATGCGTATTGTTCAGGAACTGGTTCCCGGCAAACAAATAACGCTGGCGCATATTATCGCCAACCCCGACAATATTTTATATTACAAACTGGGGTTAGACCCTGCCGAAGCGCACGAGGGCGCAATTGGCATTTTAACCCTGAGCCCAAGTGAAACCGCCATTATAGCGGGCGATATTGCCTTAAAGGCTTCGGGTGTAACGCTTGGTTTTGTAGACCGCTTTAGCGGCACCGTTATAGTAACGGGTTCGGTCTCACAAGTGGAAGCCGCATTGGCAGCTGTAACCGACTATGCAACACAAAAGTTAGGTTTTGATGTTTGCGAGATGACCCGAACATGAAAAAACTGTTGCTTGTTGGTCGCAGTGGTTGCGGCAAAACAACCCTTACTCAAGCATTAATGGGGCAAAAGGTGCAATACAAGAAAACACAAGGCATGGCCTTTTCTGATTTTCTTATAGATTCCCCCGGCGAATATGCCGAGAATCACGATTTAGGCGCTGCGTTGGCACTTTATTCCTACGAGGCCGATGTTGTAGCCTTGCTTATTGCCGCTAATGACGATTATTCGCTCTTTCCGCCCTGCATAACATGCCTTGTAAACCGTGAGGTTATTGGCATAGTTACAAAAATTGATAAAGCCGACCCACAAAAAGCAGAACGTTGGCTAAGGCTTTCGGGTTGTAAAAAGGTCTTTTTTGTGAATTCTGTAACGGGTGAGGGCACAGAAAACATATTACAACACTTAAAACAACATAAAAACAACATAAAAACAGAAAACTAAACAAAAATAAAGATTTTTATGTTGACTTTAAGCGTGTTTTATGCTAAAATTACAGTATAAAAGGCAAAAAATCAAACAAAAACCAAATTTTAAAGGAGAATGCAAAATGATTAACGAGTACGAAATTAAAAAACAGATTTGTGAAATCGGCAAACGCATTTACGACAAGGGAATGGTTGCCTCTAACGATGGTAATATTTCTGTTAAACTGAATGACAATGAATTTCTTTGTACACCCACCGGTGTTAGCAAAGGCTTTATGACACCTGAATATATTTGTAAAGTTGACCGCAACGGTAAGGTTATTCAGGCCAACCCCGGCTTTAAACCTTCTTCGGAAATTAAAATGCACATGCGTGTATATAAGGAACGCCCAGATGTTAACGCCGTAGTTCACGCTCACCCGCTTTATGCTACAGGCTTTGCTATTGCAGGCATTCCGCTAACACAACCCATCATGCCCGAGGCTGTTATTGCTCTTGGTTGTGTTCCGATTGCCGAATACGGCACCCCATCTACCGAAGAAATACCCGATGCAGTTTCTAAATATTTACAGTCTTTTGATGCTGTTTTACTTGAAAATCATGGCGCACTCTCGTTTTCCGATAGTCTACTCAATGCTTATCATAAAATGGAGTCGGTTGAGTTTTATGCCCATCTGTTATTCATTTCTAAACAAATTGGCGGTCCAAAAGAATTATCTGAAGCTCAGGTTCAGCGTCTTTACGAAATCCGTCGTCAATTTGGCATGAAGGGTAAACACCCGGCTGACTTATGCCCCAACGCAAAAAGTGGTCAACCAAGCTGCCATGGCTGCGGTAAATGCGGCGGACACGATAATGCCGATATGGTTTCGGAAATAACACGCCGTGTGTTAGAACAGTTGGGCAAATAGTGGTGGCAGGCATGGAAAATAATGCCTTGCAAACCGTGGTAGATGCAATTGTGCAAGAGTTAAGTTCTAATAAAAACGACATAACCTTGGCTAAAGCACAAAAAATAAGTGCGGCCGTAAAAGAGAAGGCCAAAGAGCTGGGCGTTAACGCCGTTGTGGCGGTTTCTAACAGTGCGGCACGGCCGGTGCTTGTGGAATGTATGGATAATTCTTATTTTGCAAGTTACGATATAGCCGTTAATAAAGCATTTACTGTGGTAGCACTTAAAATGTCAACCTCGATGTTAAAACCTTTGGCACAGCCGGGCAATTCACTATACGGCATTCAGTTTACAAATGAGGGTAAAATAGTGATTTTCGGCGGTGGCGAACCCCTTAAAAATTCCGCAGGCGTTATTGTGGGCGGCTTAGGGGTAAGCGGCGGCACCGAGGAGCAAGATACTCTTTTGGCAGAGTACGGAAAACAGTTTTTTGAGAAAGGCGGAATATAAAGTGGATATTAATTCTTCTAACATAGAAGCAATTGTTCGCCAGGTGTTAAGTGATATGAAGGGAACTCAAGCCCCTGCCGGCACTGCAGGCGGCAGCATTCCTTCTTCGGCCCGTGTGGCAATGCTAACAGGCCTTGAAAGGTTTGAACTTAAAGAATACCCAATGCCACCCGTTGGCGACGACGATATTTTAGTTAAGGTTGAAGGTTGCGGCGTTTGCGGAACCGATGCCCACGAGTTCAAACGCGACCCATTTGGTCTGATACCTGTGGCGCTTGGCCACGAAGGTACAGGCGAAATTGTTAAAATGGGTAAAAATGTTAAAAAAGATTCTGCCGGTAAACCCTTGGCCGTTGGCGATAAGGTAGTAACCTGCATGATTTTTAAAGACAACCCCGATATTACCATGTTCGATTTAAATAAACAAAATGTTGGCGGCGCCGATGTTTACGGCCTATTGCCAGACGACGATGTTCATTTGAACGGCTGGTTCAGTGATTACATATTAGTTCGCGGTGGTTCAACCGTGTTTAATGTAAGCGATTTAGATTTAGATTCCCGCATTTTAATAGAGCCTTGCGCTGTGCTTATTCACGCAGTTGAGCGCGCCAAAACAACCGGTATTTTAAGGTTTAACAGCCGTGTTGTTGTGCAGGGTTGCGGCCCAATCGGCCTTATTTGCATTGCCATACTTCGCACAATGGGCATTGAAAACATTGTAGCGGTTGACGGCGAGGCCAAGCGTTTAGAGTTTGCTAAACTTATGGGAGCCGACCATGTGGTTAACTTTAAAGACCACAACGGCATTGAGGCCTTGACTTCAGCGGTTGAAAACGCCTTTGGCGGTTATTTGGCCGATTTTGCCTTCCAATGCACAGGTTCGCCCATAGCCCACAGCAATATTTATAAGTTTATTCGTAATGGCGGTGGCCTTTGCGAATTAGGTTTCTTTATAAATGGTGGCGATGCCACAATTAATCCGCATTTTGATATTTGCGCTAAAGAAATTACAACGGTAGGTTCTTGGGTTTACACCTTGCGTGATTACGCGACCACATTTGATTTCTTAAAACGTGCTAAGGCAATAGGATTACCTATTGAAAAGCTCATTACACACAAATACCCGCTTGAAGAAATAAACGAGGCTTTAAAAACCAACTTAAAAATGGAAGGTTTAAAAATAGCCATAGTTAATAAATAATCGGGGGTATATTGTATGAAAGAATCCACCGGTATTGTAGAGGTTTATGGTTTAGTAGCAGGCTTTGTTGCGTTAGATGCCGGCTGTAAAGCGGCAAATGTTACGGCCGAAACCTTTGACAAAAACAAACCCGGCAACCCCGATGGGCTTGATGTTCCGCTTATTGTGGCGGTAAAGTTTCGCGGCAGCATAACCAATGTTGAAGCCGCTGTTGAGGCCGCAAAGGCTGCAGCCCAAAAGGTTTCAGGGGTTGTAACATCGCACATATTAACCAGCACCGAGCCCGACACCGAGCCGATGCTAAAATTAAACGCATTCGATAAAAATTAATTATTGGAGGAATATAAAATGTCTAAAGAAGCTCTTGGTATGATTGAAACTCGTGGCTTAACAGCCGCAATCGAGGCAGCCGACTCCATGGTAAAGGCAGCCGAGGTAACCTTAATAGGTACTGAAAAAATCGGTTCCGGTTTAGTATCGGTAATGGTTCGTGGTGATGTTGGCGCCGTTAAAGCTGCAGTTGAAGCCGGCTCTAATACAGCATCTTCGTTAGGCGAACTTGTGGCCGTTCATGTAATCCCACGCCCACATACCGATGTTGAAAAAATTCTCCCTAAGTTTTAGGAGGACCCATTAAATGAAGTCGTTAGGACTAATTGAGGTTTCCGGAGTTACCGGAGCCATAGATTGTTTGGATATTATGTGCAAATCGGCAAATGTCAGATTTGTTACGTGGGAGCGCAAGTTAGGCGGCAGACTTGTTACTGTGGTGGTTGAAGGCGATGTTTCGGCCGTTACCGCTGCTGTAGAAAACGCCTTAAACAATGGTATTGTTAGACCTTGCGCGCACGCCGTTATTGCCAGCCCCCACAGTGAAACAAACAGACTTTTAGCGCTAAGTGCAGCACGTATTCAAAAGAAAGGTAGGTAGTATTTATGGCAGAAAAGAAAACTACAACCACAAAACCGGCCGCCGAGGCCGAGGTTAAAAAACCCGCACCCGTTAAGGAGGTTAAAAAGATGGTACTTCAAGCATTAGGTATGGTAGAAACCCGTGGCCTTGTGGCTGCAATTGAGGCAGCTGACGCAATGGTAAAGGCTGCTAACGTTCAACTTATTGGCACCGAAAAAATCGGTTCCGGTTTAGTAACAGTAATGGTTCGTGGCGATGTTGGCGCAGTTAAATCGGCAGTAGAAGCCGGTTCTAATTCGGCAGGTCGCTTAGGCGAACTTGTGGCAACACATGTAATACCCCGTCCCCATGAAGATGTGGAGAGCATTCTCCCCACTTTAAAATAAATTTGGGCCCAAAAAATTTTTAAGGAGGATACAACAATGGCACTCGAAGCATTAGGCATGGTAGAAACCAGAGGTCTTGTGGCTGCTATAGAGGCTGCAGATGCAATGGTAAAGGCTGCTAATGTACAGCTTATCGGCACCGAAAAAATCGGTTCCGGTTTAGTATCGGTAATGGTACGTGGCGATGTTGGCGCAGTTAAATCTGCTGTAGAGGCTGGCTCTTCTTCGGCTGGTCGTCTTGGCGAAGTTATTGCTACACATGTAATTCCGCGTCCTCACGACGATGTGGAGAAAATCCTGCCCACATTAAAATAATTGCAGGAAACGGGAATTTCAACATAACGAGGGGCTTAATTAGCCCCTCGGTTGAGCCCAAAATTTTATTTTCAGCGTAACTTTTTGAAAGAACAGGTGAAAAAAATGATTATCGGAAAAGTAGTAGGAAGCGTTGTTTCCACACGAAAAAACGAAAATCTTATTGGAAATAAATTTATGGTTGTAGAACCGCTTAACGATTTTGGCAATTCGGCCGAAAAAATTGTTGCAATTGATAATATTGGCGCCGGCATTGGCGAAATTGTATTGGTAGCTCTTGGCAGTGCAGCAAGAATAGGCTGTGGAGTGGCTTCGGCCCCCATAGATGCCGCTATTGTAGGCATAATTGATAACGGAACAGGTCTTTCCGGAGTGATTAAATAATGACCATTTCAGAAATAAAAACGCTTTTGCGTGAAAACGGAATTGTAGGTGCCGGCGGCGCAGGTTTTCCAACCTATGCTAAATTAGACACCAAAGCCGACACAATAATTCTAAACTGTGCCGAGTGTGAACCGTTGTTACGCTTGCACAGGCAATTGCTTAAAATGTATACCCACGAAATTTTAAGCACATTAAATTTAATTTCGAACATAATAGGGGCAAAAAAAGTTTATGTTGGAGTTAAGGGTTCTTATAAAAGAACGCTTGAGGCCGTAAACTTAGAAATTGCATCCTTTAAAAATATGCAAGTATGCCGCTTGCCCGAGGTTTACCCGGCGGGCGATGAGGTTGTTTTAACCTATGAAGCAACAGGCAGGGTTGTGCCGGCGGGTGAAATTCCGCTTTCGGTGGGAGTTACCGTGCTTAATGTTGAAACGGTATACAACATTTACCGCGCTTTAAACGGTCAACCCGTAACCCATAAGTATGTTACCATAACCGGCGAGGTTAAAAACCCAATTACCGTTTATGCCCCAATTGGCATAACACTAAAAGAACTTATAAATTTAGCAGGTGGCATTACTATAGAAGACCCAGCCTATATTATAGGCGGACCCATGATGGGAACATTGGGAAACACTTCACAATGTGTTACCAAAACCACCAACGCTGTAATTGTTTTGCCTAAAAACTTGGCGTTGGTTCAAAAAAAATTAAGCAAACCAAAAGTGGACATTAAAAGGGCCATGGCGGCATGTTGCCAATGCAATTATTGCACATCGCTTTGCCCACGCAATTTGTTAGGACACCCAATAGAGCCCGGCGAATTTATGCTTGTGGCGTCTAACAGTATCACAAAAAACACTAAGCCCTATGTAAACTCAATGTTTTGCTCGGGTTGCGGCCTTTGCGAACTTTATTCTTGCGGTCAAGGGTTATCGCCCCGAACATTAATTGGTGCTGTTAAGGGCGAACTCAGAGCAGCGGGAATAAAAATGCCAAAAGCAAAAACAGGCAAGGTAGACTCTGCGAGGCCATACCGTATGATACCGCTTTCAAGGCTACGTTCAAGGTTGGGGCTTGACCCTTACAATAAATCGGCCCCTGTGTTAGAACAAGAAGTTAAAACCAACAGGTTGAACATATATTTAAATCAACACATTGGCGCTCCTGCAGTGCCTGTGGTTAAAAAAGGCGATAAGGTGTTGGCAGGTCAGAAGGTGGCCGCACCTAAAGAAAACGCCTTAAGTGTAGCAATACATAGTGCTTTTAGCGGCACGGTTGCCGAAGTAACCGACCGCAAAATAACAATTAATATTTAAAGGAGGAAAGGTTTATGAAAAAGGCTATTGGCATGGTAGAATTTAAAACTGTTTCCTCCGGTATGAAGGCAGCCGACCGCTTGGTAAAAACGGCCGAGGTTGATATTATTCAGGCCGACACCGTTTGCCCCGGAAAATATATGGTAATTATAAGCGGTGATTTAAGCGCAGTTAAGGCTTCGGTAGAGGCAGCAAGTATTGCCGATTCCGAGCAGTTAATTGATAGTTTTGTGCTTGGCAACCCACACGATTCTATTTTTCCGGCGCTTTATGGCTCGGCTGAAATCGGCTCACCCAATGCACTTGGTGTGCTCGAAACATTTTCGGCTGCAGCTGCAATAGTAGCGGCCGATACCGCCGCAAAAACCGCGCTTGTAGATTTAATTGAACTGCGTTTGGCTCGCGGAATGTGCGGAAAATCTTATTTATTATTAACGGGAGAAATCGCCGCCGTAGAGGCCGCCATAGAAAAGGCCAAAACAGGCGCAGGTGGAAATGGCATGTTCTTGGACAGCGCTGTTATCCCACATCCCGATGCAAAACTCTGGCAGAATATTTTATAAAGGAATGTGAAAAATGCTCGCTATTGAAAGGCGCAACGCAATTCTGGCTAAACTTAATGCCGAGGGTAAGGTTATTGTGGCAGATTTAAGTAGGGAATTTGATGTTACCGAAGAAACAATCCGCCGCGATTTAGAAAAGCTTGATAAAGAAGGAATCGCCAAAAAAACATATGGCGGTGCTGTTATTAATCAAAGCCTTAACACCGATTTACCCTTTAATGTGCGTAAGAGAGCTAATGTAGAGTTAAAACAGAATATAGCCGCCAAAATAGCCGAGCTTATAGGCGATGGCGACTATATAATGTTAGATTCCAGCTCTACTGCTAAGTTTGTTACAAAATATATAAAAGACCGAAAAAATATAACCCTTATTACCAATTCTGTAGAGATTATGTTCGAACTTGCTGACAAGGAAGATTGGAACATTCTGTCAACCGGCGGGACCTTAAAAAAAGGCGCTTTGTCTTTGGTGGGAAGCTCGGCCGAAAAAATGATTCGTGGCTTCCATGTTGATTTAGCGGTTTGTTCTTCTAAGGGTTTAGACATTAAAATGGGCATTACCGATTCTAACGAAAAAGACTCGGAAATAAAGCGTGCAATATTTGCCGCTGCCGAAAAAAAGGTGCTCGCAATTGACAGCACCAAGTTTGACAAAATATCGTTCGTTAGGGTGTTAGATGTAAACGAGGTGGATGTGGTAGTTACCGACCAAAAACCTTCGGAACGCTGGGTAGAACACTTTAAAAACAATAATGTAGAGTTAATATATTAAAACAAAAAAGGACGTTTATATGAAAATTTTAGTTATTAATGCAGGCAGTTC
>JAFSIN010000110.1 GCA_017439765.1 Clostridia bacterium
ACAACAGACTCGATAAGAGCGGACCTGTATTTCTCAGCAAGCTCTACCATATCCTCAGGAATAGGTTCACGTCTTACATCTTTACCAAGGTCATCATAATAAACCTCGGCATCGTTATTGATAAGGTCAACAATTCCCTTGAATGTGTCCTCAGCACCGATAGGAAGCTGAATAGGAACAGCATTACACTGGAATCTCTCCTTTACCATATCAAGAACACGATAGAAATCGGCACCCATAATGTCCATTTTATTAACGTAAATCATACGGGGTACACGATACTCATCAGCCTGGCGCCAAACGGTTTCAGACTGAGGTTCAACACCGCCCTTTGCGCAAAGAACGGTAACAGAACCGTCAAGCACGCGGAGTGAACGCTGAACTTCAACGGTGAAATCAACGTGTCCGGGGGTGTCGATAATATTGATACGATGGTCTTTCCAGAAGCAGGTAGTAGCAGCGGAAGTAATTGTAATACCGCGCTCCTGCTCTTGAGCCATCCAGTCCATTACGGCATTACCTTCGTGGGTTTCACCAATCTTATGGGTAATACCGGTGTAGAAAAGGATACGCTCGGTAGTTGTGGTTTTACCAGCGTCGATGTGAGCCATAATACCAATATTTCTTGTCATTTCAAGAGTAACCTTTCTTGGCATAAAATCCTCCGTTCACTGCTTTACAGCAGCTTTTTAACAATAGTATTAGTATTTTCTGTAGTATTAAACTACCATCTGTAATGAGCAAATGCTTTGTTTGCTTCTGCCATTTTGTGAGTGTCTTCACGCTTTTTATAAGCACCGCCTAAGCCGTTAACAGCATCGAGAATTTCTCCCGCTAAACGTTCTTTCATAGTTTTTTCAGAACGTGTGCGGCTATAAGTGGATAACCAACGAAGACCTAAAGTTTGCTTTCTTTCGGGGCGAACCTCAAAAGGAACCTGATAGGTAGCACCGCCCTTACGAACAGCTTTAACTTCGAGCTGTGGCATTACATTTTCCATAGCAGCTTCGAAAACTTCAATTGGATCCTTTCCGGTTTTTTCACTTATAATATCGAAAGCACCATAAACAATTTTTTGAGCAACACCTTTTTTACCATCTAACATAATGTTGTTGATAAGGCGAGTTACTATTTTAGAATTGTAAACTGGATCTGGCAAAACATCACGTTTTGCAATAAAGCCTCTTCTTGGCACTTTTCTTCCCTCCTTCATAATGATGATATCATAGGTACTCGAGTGACAAAACTTCCCGTAGCACCAAGCAAGGCGTATACAATATATATAAACGCCGCTGCTTGTGTTTGCAGCAGAGATATTTCGTCTTTAATCTTGATTATTTCGCAGCACCTGGTTTTGGTCGCTTTGCACCATATTTAGAACGGCTCTGCATTCTCTTGGCAACGCCTTGAGTATCAAGAGTACCTCTAATAATATGATAACGCACACCAGGTAAATCCTTAACACGACCACCACGAATTAAAACAACACTGTGTTCCTGCAGGTTATGACCAATACCTGGAATATAAGCAGAAACCTCAATACCGTTTGAAAGACGAACCCTGGCAATTTTACGAAGAGCCGAGTTAGGCTTTTTAGGGGTGGAAGTTTTAACGGCTGTGCAAACTCCTCTTTTCTGGGGAGAATCGTTGTCAGTGGGCAAGCGCTTCATAGAGTTGTAACCCTTATTTAAAGCAGGAGCCTTGGCTTTTTTCTCCACAGTTTCACGTCCGCTACGAACTAACTGGTTAAAGGTTGGCATATCGCACCTCCTTACTATATATTTGTGTAAATCGCATAGTTTCACACACTATAAAATAATAACACCAATTCCAACTAATGTCAATAGTTAAAATTGGTGTTATTTAAAAATTATTCGTTAATTTGGGCTGTTTCGGCCGATTCCGAGTAGTAATTTATATAATCTGTTGAATTTTCGGAATTTTTGGTGCGCATACCGGTACCTGCCGGAACAAGATTACCGATAATTACATTTTCTTTAAGACCGAATAACGGGTCAACTTTACCCTTAATAGCAGCATCGGTAAGAACACGGGTTGTTTCTTGGAAGGATGCAGCCGAAAGGAATGAACCGGTAGCCAACGAAGCCTTAGTAATACCTAACAATGTTGCTTTATATTCAGCAGGTTTTAAGCCTTCTTCACCTGCAGCAATACGCTCATAAATTTCTTTATTGGCAGTTTCAACATCACTAAGCTCATACATAGTATTAAGCAATAACTGTGTAGAGCCAGGTTCGGTAATAATAAGCTTTTTCATCATTTGGCGAATAATTACTTCAATGTGCTTATCGTTAATGTCAACACCTTGAGTACGGTAAGCATTTTGAATTTCGGCAATTATATATTCTTGAACAGCTTGCGGACCTTGTGCTTCTAAAATATCTTGCGGATATTTAGCGCCAGGGATTAAAATATCACCGGCTTTAACAATGTCGCCATTATCAACTTTTGAACGAACTCCGTAAGGAATAATTACCTTTTCCTCTTTTAAGGTTTCAGGGTTAGTAATAACAATTACGTTGCTCTTCTTTTCTTCGGTAATGCGAACTTCACCGTCAATTTTAGCAATTACACCGCAATGTTTTGGCCTGCGTGCTTCGAAAAGTTCTTCAACACGTGGCAAACCTTGGGTAATATCTTCAGTCGAAGCAATACCACCAGTATGGAAGGTACGCATTGTAAGCTGAGTACCGGGTTCACCAATTGACTGAGCAGCAATAATACCAACTGCTTCGCCTTTTGTAACAGGTTTGCCTGTTGCAAGGTTAGAACCATAGCACTTTTTACATACACCATGGTGTGAATGACAGGTAAGAATTGAACGAATAGTTACCTTTTCAACATTTGTGGCAACAATTTTCTTTGCATCTTCTTCGGTCATCATGTGGTCATTTGTAACAATAACCTCTCCTGTCTCAGGATTTACAAAATTTTCAAGCAAGTAACGGCCAACTAAACGTTCTTCAAGTGTTTCTAAAATGTGGTTACCATCTTTAATGTCGGAAACAACTAAACCTTCGGTAGTGCCACAGTCATCATCACAAATAATTACATCCTGTGAAACATCAACTAACCTACGGGTTAAATAACCTGAGTCGGCAGTTCTTAAAGCGGTATCGGCAAGACCTTTACGAGCACCACGAGAAGAAATGAAGTATTCAAGTACGTTTAATCCTTCACGGTAGTTAGCACGAATTGGTACTTCAATAACCTTACCTGCGGTGTTAGCAATAAGACCACGCATACCTGCAAGCTGACGAATCTGGCTCATAGAACCACGAGCGCCAGAATCAGCCATCATAAATATTGGGTTAAATTCATCAAGATTACCTTTAAGGGCATCTGCAACATCTTCGGTGGCCTGGTTCCAAATTTTAATTACCAAATCGGCGCGTTCTTCATTGCTGATTAAACCACGTTTATACTTTTTGGTAACATTATCAATTTGATTTTCAGCGTCTGCTATAATATCTTTTTTCCTTTCAGGAATAACGGCATCAATAACAGCTACAGTAACAGCACCCTTGGTAGAATATTTAAAGCCAGTTTCCTTAATATTATCTAACACGATTGCCGAACGGCTTGTTCCGTATTTAATAATACAACGGTCAATAATTTTACCAAGTTGCTTTTTACCAACCTTGTTTTGAATAATGTCGTCGTTGCTCTCAACAAAGTTCTTTGAATAGTCTTTTAAAGTGAAACTCCACTCTAAATCGAATGCGCGATTTTCATCGGAACGGTCAACAAAGCCTAAATCTTGTGGTATAGATTCGTTGAAAATTAAGAAACCAACTGTACACCAAACAAGCTTGCTCTTGCCATCTTTTTCAAAACGAACACGAATTGGGGCATGCAAACCAACAATATCGTCGTTATATGCCATAATGGCTTCGTCTTTATTACGGAATACCTTATTAGCACCCTTTTCTTCGGCCTTAACTAAAGTTAAATAGTAAGAACCAAGAACCATATCTTGTGTAGGAACTGCAACAGGTTTACCGTCGGATGGTTTTAAAAGGTTATTAGCGGCCAACATTAAGAAGCGAGCCTCGGCTTGAGCTTCGGCCGAAAGCGGCACATGCACAGCCATTTGGTCGCCGTCGAAGTCGGCGTTGTAAGCAGTACAAACAAGTGGGTGAAGTTTTAAAGCCTTGCCTTCAACTAACACTGGTTCAAAGGCTTGAATACCTAAACGGTGAAGTGTTGGAGCACGGTTTAAAAGAACGGGATGTTCTTTAATAACGGTTTCAAGGGCATCCCAGATTTCTGCAGATGCACGGTCAACCATTTTTCTGGCCGACTTAATGTTAACTGCAGATTTAGTTTCAACCAAACGCTTCATAACAAAAGGTTTAAATAACTCTAAGGCCATTTCTTTTGGTAAGCCGCATTGGTACATTTTAAGTTCAGGGCCAACAACTATAACAGAACGACCGGAATAGTCAACACGTTTACCGAGAAGATTTTGACGGAAACGACCTTGTTTACCCTTGAGCATATCGGAAAGGGATTTTAAAGCGCGGTTGTTAGGACCAGTTACGGCCTTGCCGCGACGACCATTGTCAATAAGAGCGTCAACAGCTTCTTGGAGCATTCTTTTTTCGTTTCTAACGATAATATCAGGTGCGCCAAGTTCAAGCAACCTCTTTAAACGGTTGTTACGGTTAATTACACGTCTATAAAGGTCGTTAAGGTCGCTTGTAGCAAACCTACCGCCATCTAATTGAACCATTGGGCGTAAATCGGGCGAAATTACCGGCAGAACGTCTAAAATCATCCATTCAGGGCGGTTACCAGAGGCACGGAATGCCTCTAAAACCTCTAAACGTTTAAAGCTGCGAACACGTTTTTGACCGGTTGCAGTTTCAAGTTCGTTGCGTAATTCTTCGCAAGATTTATCAAGGTCAATTTCTTCTAAAAGTTCTTTAATAGCTTCGGCACCCATGCCGGCTTTAAAGTCATCTTCATATTTCTCGCGCATATCGCGGTATTGTTTTTCATTTAATAATTGTTTCTTTTCTAACGGGGTTGAACCCGGATCAATTACAATATATTGTGAAAAATACAATACTTGCTCTAATGCTTTAGGAGAAATATCTAAGGCTAATCCCATTCTTGATGGAATAGTTTTAAAATACCAAATGTGCGACACAGGAGCAGCAAGTTCAATGTGGCCCATTCTTTCGCGCCTTACTTTAGAACGAGTTACTTCAACACCGCAGCGTTCACAAACCTTGCCTTTATAGCGAATTCTTTTGTACTTACCGCAATGGCATTCCCAGTCTTTAGTAGGTCCAAAAATCTTTTCGCAAAAAAGACCACAGGGTTCGGGTTTAAGTGTACGATAGTTAATGGTTTCAGGTTTTGTAACCTCACCAAACGACCAGCCTCTAATTTGTTCAGGAGATGCTAGGCCAATTTTAATTGATTCAAACTCAATACCTTCCATTTGCCTTTCCTCCTTTAAATATTTTCATCGTTTTCCGAAAAATCAAAATCATTTTCGGTGGTGTTTTCTACAATATCTTCACCGTTTTCGTCTTGCAAGCCAAAACCATCAAGATTATCGGCAACGGTTTCTTCAGAAAATTCTGGTGTAAAATCAACCGGAGCTAAACCAATTTCGTCATCTTCTTCAAAGGTTTGTTTAAGGTCGATTTCGGAACCTAATTTATCAAGCACTTTAATGTCTAAACCTAACGACTGAAGTTCTTTAATAAGAACCTTGAACGATTCAGGTACGCCGGCTTTAGGAACATTTTGGCCTTTAACAATAGATTCATAGGTTTTAACACGGCCTACAACATCATCCGACTTAACGGTTAAAATTTCTTGTAATGTGTAAGCAGCACCATAGGCTTCAAGAGCCCAAACCTCCATTTCACCGAAACGCTGACCACCAAACTGGGCTTTACCACCCAAAGGTTGTTGAGTTACGAGCGAATATGGGCCTGTTGAACGGGCATGAATTTTATCATCTACTAAGTGGTGCAGTTTAAGGTAATACATATAACCAACGGTTACACGGTTATCAAATGGTTCACCGGTTCGGCCATCAAACAACTGAACCTTTCCATCTTCATCCATGCCAGCCAATTTAAAGCATTCACGAATGTCAGATTCGTGGGCACCGTCGAATACAGGTGTAGCTATTTTCCAGCCTAATGCTTTGGCAGCATAACCTAAGTGTACTTCTAAAACCTGACCAATATTCATACGAGAAGGAACGCCCAATGGGTTAAGAACAATGTCAAGTGGTGTACCATCTGGTAAGAAAGGCATATCTTCGCTTGGTAAAATACGTGAAACAACACCCTTGTTACCGTGGCGACCGGCCATTTTATCGCCCACCGAAATTTTACGTTTTTGAGCAATATAACAACGAACCACAAGGTTTACACCCGGACTTAATTCCGAAGAATTTTCACGAGAGAATACCTTAACGTCAACGATTGTACCATATTCACCGTGAGGTACCCTTAAAGAAGTATCGCGCACTTCCCTGGCCTTTTCGCCAAATATAGCACGAAGTAATCTTTCTTCGGCAGTAAGTTCGGTTTCACCCTTAGGTGTAACTTTACCAACAAGAATATCACCTGCAGTAACCTCAGCACCAATGCGAATAATTCCGCGTTCATCAAGGTCTTTTAAAGCATCTTCGCCAACATTAGGAATATCACGGGTTATTTCCTCCGGTCCTAATTTGGTGTCGCGGGCTTCGATTTCATATTCTTCAATGTGAATAGAGGTATACATATCTTCTTTAACTAACTTTTCGTTAATTAAAACAGCATCCTCATAGTTATAACCTTCCCAAGTCATAAAGCCAATAAGGGCGTTACGGCCAAGGCTGATTTCGCCATTATCAGTTGCGGGACCATCGGCAATAACTTCACCTTCGGTAACCTTTTGGCCAACCATAACAATTGGCTTTTGATTAATGCAGGTGCCGTGGTTAGAACGCAAGAATTTAATAAGGTTGTATTCATCAATTTCGCCGTTAGAAGCTTTAACCTTAATAACATCGGCCGAAACAGCGGTAACGGTACCGGCACGTTTTGCTAAAACAACAACGCCTGAATCAATAGCAGCCTTATATTCCATACCTGTGGCAACAATTGGGCTTTCGGTTACAAGCAGCGGCACAGCCTGCTTCTGCATGTTAGAACCCATGAGAGCACGGTTGGTATCATCGTTTTCAAGGAACGGAATCATGGCAGTAGCAACCGAAACAACCATTTTAGGCGAAACATCCATTAAATCGATGTTAGAAGCTTCGGTTTCCAAGAATGTATCACGGAAACGAGCATTAACCTTGCGGTTAACAAAATGTCCGTTTTCATCTAACGGTTCGTTAGCCTGAGCTACAACATATTCGTCTTCTTCATCGGCGGTAACATAAATAACATCATCTAAAACCTTACCGGTAGCTTTATCAACCTTGCGGAAAGGTGCTTCAATAAAGCCGTATTCGTTAATTTTAGCAAAGGTTGCCAAATACGAAATAAGACCAATGTTGGGGCCTTCAGGGGTTTCAATTGGGCACATACGACCATAATGTGTATAGTGAACGTCGCGCACTTCGAAAGAAGCACGGTCGCGTGAAAGACCGCCAGGACCCAAAGCCGATAAACGACGCTTGTGAGTAAGTTCAGATAATGGGTTGGTTTGGTCCATAAACTGAGATAACGGAGATGAACCAAAAAATTCTTTAATAGCCGCAACAATTGGGCGAATATTAATTAATGATTGAGGAGTAATAGAATCAATATCTTGAGCTTGTAAGGTCATTTTTTCGCGAACAACGCGTTCCATTCTTATGAAGCCAATGCGGAATTGATTTTGAAGCAACTCGCCAACCGAACGAATCCTACGGTTGCCAAGGTGGTCAATATCATCAACAGTGCCAATATCTTTAGAAAGATTTAAGAAATAGCTTACAGTGGCAAAAATATCGTCTACTGTAATGTGTTTTGGAATAAGGTCGTCAATGCGAACAGTAATTGCCTCTTTAATATCTTCTTCAGATTCATTATTTTCAAGAATTTCTTTTAAAACACCAAAAGAAACCCATTCGTTAACGCCTAACTCGGCAGTGTCAAAATTAACAAAGTCGTTAATATTAACCATTCCGTTAGATAAAACCTTAACTTCGGATTTTTTACCTTCAGAGTCCATATAATCTAAATAAACTTCTGAAACACCTTTGGATTGAATTAAAAGAGCTTTTTCTTTATTGAGCAATTCGCCGGCATCGGCAATAATTTCGCCAGTCATTGGGTCGGCCACGGGGCGTGAAAGCACACGGCCATTAATGCGCGAAGCAATTGCAAGCTTTTTATTGTATTTATAGCGGCCTACCCTAGATAAATCGTATCTATGGGCATCGAAGAAAAGTTGGAATATATAATTTCTTGCGCCTTCAACAGTAGCCGGTTCACCGGGACGCAATTTTTTATAAACCTCAATAAGTGCATCGTCTACACCGGTAGAAGAATCTTTTTCTAATGTAGAGGAAATTTTTTCATCATCGCCAAGTAAAGAACGAATTTGTTCATTAGTGGCAACACCTAAAGAACGAACAAAGGTGGTAATAGGCAGTTTGCGATTTTTATCTATTTTAACATAGATAACATCGTTCATATCGCTTTCGTATTCAAGCCAGGCGCCACGGTTAGGAATAATGGTTGAATTAAAAAGCTTTTTACCTGTTTTTTCTTCGATTTTATAATCGTAATAAACACCGGGTGAACGAACAAGCTGTGAAACAATTGCACGCTCGGCACCATTAATAACAAATGTTCCCGATTCAGTCATAAGCGGAAAATCGCCCATGAAAACTTCGCTTTCTTTAATTTCGCCAGTTTCGTTGTTAACAAGGCGAGCAGTTACGCGAAGCGGTGCAGCATAGGTTGTGTCCCTTGCTTTGCATTCGTTAATGTCGTATTTAGGTGTAGACTCAAACCTGTAGTCTATAAAGTCTAAAACCAAATTACCGGTGTAATCGGTAATAGACGACATTTCGTCGAACACCTCTTTTAGACCTTCCTTGATAAACCATTGGTACGAATCTTTTTGAATTTCAATTAAGTTAGGCATATCAATAACTTCATTGATTTTCGAAAAACTCATACGAGTGTTTTTACCCAGTTTAACAGGCTTAACCATTGTTGTTGAATCCATAGGTTAATAATCACTCCTCTTGAAATTACGCAGGAATTACCCCGCATTTTAAACATTTTTGACGGTGTAAAATGGCCTAAAAATACAGTAAAAAAGCATAATAGGTGCATATTACCCCATCATTGATATTTATGTATTATATTCCAATTTTTACAAATAGTCAAGCCTTTTTGGTAAAAAAATAAAAAAAATATATATATAAATAAAAATAACAGCCTTTTCATGTAGAAAAAGCTGTTATTTAGGGTTATTTTAGTTCACAAATAGAAATATAATAATTTTTACACTTTGTTGTAAAAATATTTTGATTTTCACAATTTGGTTTTATATTATTAATTTCTTTTAAAGTTAAACCTTTTGCTTTAATAATTGCTTCTTTAATTGTCCATGTTTTTAAATCCAAGTTATATTTAAACATAACTCCCCTTTTAATTGGGCGGATTTTTTCAATATCAATACCAATTTTATTTTCTGAAAAAGCAAGAGCAACAAAATCTTTACTGTGCGATACACTAAAATAAACATTGTGTTCAATAAAGGGTTTTCCGTTTTTATCTCTAACAATAACCGGATTATTAATGCCAAATTTTTTGCTTAAAACAAAAAATAAAGTGTTATAAGCTAAAATTGACTGTTTTTTTCGCAAACCATTATTAATATATGAAATTCGCTCTTGTTCTGTTAAAGGTAAATTTAACAGCATGTCAGAGAAATCAGTTGTGCTGTAATTATTTATGTTTTTTATAACATAAAACATATTAGTTTATTGTGGCAATGGTTTTTAAGTAATCAAGAACAATGGTCTGAACCGCAATAATTTCTAACGACCAGTCTTCATAATTTTCTTTAACCTGTGCTTCTGACATTTGCTCGGTAACTAAAGATTTAACGGCTTTGTTAATATCTTCATCGGTGATTTTTAAACCTGCATCATCTAATACGGCATAAAATACCATAATGTTTTCCATTTGTTTGTATACATAATTTTTATATTCTGCAGAAGTCATTCCAACAGCGGCAGACATATACATATCTAAATTGTATTTTACATTGCTGGTAGTGTTGTAATTGTCTAAAGCGGTTTGGAACTGTTGAATGCTCTTTTCATAAAGTTCGTCATAATTCTTTTGGTCTTTTTTGGGGTATCCACTTACAGATGCACCTTTTACCAATGCATCAGCAATGCAATTTTCAAGTGCATATTTATCTAATTCAGCAATTAAATCATCCGATGTTTTAAAGCCAAGTTTAATTGCAATTTCATCGGATATTTCGGGTAAAATTTTAGCGCTGTTAAGTTTAATGGTGAACACAGCATCTTTACCTGCTAAATCAGCGCTGCCGTAGTTTGTTGGGAAAGTTACATTAATATCAAAAGTTGTTCCGATTTTTTTGCCAACAATTTGAGATTCAAAACCTGGAATAAACTGGCCGGAACCTAATGTTAAATTTTGACCTGTAGCTTCGCCGCCTTCGAATTTAACTCCGTTAATTTTACCGGTATAATCAATGTTAACAATGTCGCCGTTTTTAACGGTGCCTTCGGTAGCATCAGTATAAAGGTTGGCGTTACTAATGCTGGAAGAATATAAATTATCGTAATAATATAAATAATCTTCCGAAGTTTTTGAAACCGAAATAGCCTTATAGTCGGAAAGTGTTACGTAATCTTTTAAATTACAATCAAATGCTGCCCTGCCGCCTCCGCAAGCTGTCAAGGTTGTTACAATTAATAAAACAACCAAGCAAAGTGAAATAATCTTTTTCATAATAAACTCCTAAATTTTAATATTTATTTATTAATCTGCCCTAGTGAGACAGATTTTAAATACGCATTAATAAAACCATCAATATCACCATTCATAACAGCAGTAATATTGCCCGATTCGTAGCCGGTTCGATGGTCTTTGGCCAATGTGTATGGCATAAATACATATGACCTTATTTGTGAGCCCCAAGCAATTTCTTTTTGAACGCCCTTAATATCTTCAATTTTATCAAGGTGTTCGCGCTCTTTAATTTCAATTAACTTAGATTTCAGCATCTTTAAAGCCATTTCTTTGTTTTGATGTTGGCTGCGCTCGTTTTGGCAGGCAACAATAATACCGGTTGGTATATGGGTTATTCTAATAGCAGATTCGGTTTTATTTACATGTTGACCGCCTGCGCCACTGGCTCTGTAAGTGTCGACCTTTAAATCTTCATCTTTAATTTCAACGTCATTATCTTCACTGATTTCGGGCATAACCTCAATTGAAGCAAAGGATGTATGCCTGCGCCCCGAAGAATCAAATGGAGAAATTCTAACCAGTCTGTGCACACCCGATTCGCTTTTTAAATAACCGTAGGCATTTTGACCTTCAATAAGCAAAACAGCACTTTTAAGGCCGGCTTCATCGCCGTCTAAAAAATCGATTAACTTAACCTTGTAATTTTTTCGTTCAGCCCAATGGGTGTACATTCTAACCAGCATTTCATTCCAGTCCTGTGCTTCGGTTCCACCGGCGCCGGCATGAAAGGTTAAAATTGCATTGTTTGAATCGTACTCACCAATTAAAAGGGTTTCAAGCTTTTGTGAAGATAAGGTTTTTTCAAAATCATTAACCAAATCTAACACTTCATCTAATAAAGATAAGTCTTCGGCTTCGTCGGCCATATCAATCAAAGCTAAACTGTCTTCATAAAGCGAAAATAAATCATCGTATGATTTTTTCTTATTCTTTAATGAGCTTAATTTTTGTACTGTTTTTTGTGAATTTTCAATATCATTCCAAAATCCGTCTTGCGTTGTCATTTCTTCCAGTTTTGATATTTGTGTTTTTAAACCATCATAATTTATGGCCGATTTTAAATCGGTTAATTCGGCAGATAATGCACGCAAACGCAAGCGTTGTTCTTCAAATTCAAGCATTAAAAATCTCCTTTTAAGGCAAAAGCATACCAATTATCGAGTTTAAGTTCTTCAATAATTTTAAGGTTAGCGTTTAAAAAAGCGTTTTTAACTTCGGGCATACGAATATCAATAATGCCCGAGGCAATTAAAACGGTGTTTGGTTTCATAAAATTTTTAATACTATCACATAAATTAATTATAACATCGGCCACAATGTTTGCGCAAATAATATCGTATTGTCCTTTAACATCATCGGCCAAATTGCCAACCATAAATTTAGTGTTTTTTGCAATATTATTAAGGGCAGCATTTTCATTTGCAACCTTTACAGAGGTTGGGTCAATATCTACCCCCAAGGCATTTTGCGCACCCAAAAGGCAGGCTGCAATGCTTAAAATACCACTGCCTGTTCCAATATCTAAAACCGTAGAAGAATTTTCAACATATTTTTCTAAAAGTTTTAAACAAAGTGAAGTTGTTGCATGAGTGCCGGTGCCAAAAGCAGCACCTGGGTCAATTTTCAAAACTGCTTTATTATTAACGTTGTTATAATCTTCCCACGATGGACAAATTACTAATTTTTCGCCAATTTCGGTAACCTTGAAAAATTTTTTCCAATTATCTGCCCATTCGGAATCTTTTATGAATTTTTCATTAATTTTATAATTAATATTAGCATTTTTAAGCGCTTCGTTCAAAAATTCCAAGGCTTCTAAAATGTTTTCTTCTTTAGAAAAATATATATGTATAACCGAGATATCTTTTTGTTTGCCTAGTAATTCTTCGTCAATTAAATCAATATGGGCTATTTCTAAGGCATCTTTTTCAAGTTGAGAATAATCTTCTATATAAATGCCAAGCCTTGTAACCATATTGCAAACCGCAGCAGCGGTTTCGGTACAGGCATTAGGCACAGTAACTAAAATTTCGGTCCAATCCATTAAAATCACTCCATTAATATATGATAACATAAAAATTTAAAAAAATAAAGTAATATTTAATGGTTTTTTAAATTTAAAATACACACCGATGTTAAAACCAATACAATTCCTATTATTGAATTAATTGATGGTATTTCATTAAAAAATATAAAACCAATAATAGTAGCAACCACCGGCTCCACCGATGCAGTAATTAAAGCAACACCAGTTTGTGTGTTTTTTAAGCCAAAAGTATATAACAAATATGGCAATATTGTGCAAAAAAAAGCAATAAAAACAGCCGTTAAAATGTTGTTGAAACTAAAAAAAGTTACAGTTAGAGTTTGTTTAATATTAATAAAAGGCAAACACCCAAATAAAGCAAAAATAAACGAGTAAATTGTGATTGTTATTGTGTTATACCCTTTTAACAAAGCATAACGGCTAAAAACGGTATACAGCGCATAGAATATTCCAGACAAAACACCCGTTATTAAGGCATATAGTGAAAAGTTGCCGGAATTAAATATGCCGGAAACAAACATACAACCTAAAAAAGCAATAACACAGGCAAAAATTTTTAAAACAGTAATTTTTTCTTTAAATAAAACAGCAGCGAAAAATATCATAAAAAAAGGTGCTGTATACATTAAAACCGCAGCCAAAGATAAAGAAGAAACCGTTATGGTTGTGAAATAAAAAAATGTAAATAAAACAATGCTTAAAACACCGGTTCCTAAAAAGCACCAAATATCTTTTAATTTAATTTTCAAAAGACTTCTTTTGTAAAAGAAAATTATTGGAAATAAAATTAAAATCGTAAACAATGCTCTAACAAAAATTATCTGCATTGAATTAAATCCAAGTTTATTAAACTGCCTAATAAAAATTCCAATTATTCCCCACAATGAAGCAGCAATAAAAACAAATAAAAAACTAAATTTATTAAGGTTAAATTTCAAATAATCAGCCCCATAAAATCATTTAATAAATTATATAAAATATGAAAAAATTTGTCAAATTAAAAAATATATTGTTTAATATTAAATTTTGTGTTAAAATAAATTATAACTATTTGGAGGTTAATATATGAACAACAAAATTATTATTGCGTCCGACAGCACTTGCGACTTAAGTGAAGAATTAATTAAAAAATACAATATACAAATTTTACCGCTTAATGTAACTTTGGGCGATAAAACATATATAGACGGTGTTGATATTGATGCCGATTTTATTTATGATTACCACTCTAAAACCGGAGAATTACCAAAAACTTCAGCAATTAATATTCCAACCGCTTCAGATTTTTTTGGAAAATTCACATCCGAAGGCCACAGTGTAATTTTATTTACCATCAGTTCCGAAATGTCTTCTACCTATCACAACTGCTGCCTTGCAGCCGAAGAGCACGAAAATGTTTTTGTGGTTGATTCTAAAAACCTTTCCACCGGCAGTGGTCTGCTTGTTATTATGGCCGCCGAGATGGCACAGAACGGTTTAAATGCACAAGAAATTTATAATAATGTTGCAAACTTAACTCAAAATGTAGATGCTTCATTTGTAATTGACAATTTAGAATATTTGCACAAAGGCGGCAGATGCTCGGCAGTTGCTGCCCTTGGTGCAAACCTGTTAAAATTAAAACCCTGCATTGTTGTTAAAAACGGCAAAATGGGCGTAGATAAAAAATACCGCGGTAAATTCAGCGATGTTTTAAAAACCTATGTTGAAGAACGCTTGACCGAAAAAGACGATATTTGCTTAGACCATGTGTTTGTTACACACGCCGGTTGCGATGAAGAAATTGTTAATATGGTATACAATTTGGTTAAAGAAACACTACCCTTTAAAAATGTATATATTACCCGTGCAGGTTGCACTATTTCTTCACACTGCGGCCGCGACACTTTGGGTGTTTTATTTGTTAAAAAAACACCTATTGCTTAATTTAGCATATAATATTGGCAGGGGCATTTAAGGATATCCTGCCATATCGGCGATAGCCATGGTCTATCCACAGATTACCGATATTAGCCCCTTTATATATAAAAACCGCCTTAAAAAAGGCGGTTTTATTTTTATTCAATTCCCATTCGGTGTCTTAATTCAAGGTCTTCGTTTGGGTGGTCTTTATAATATGGTATAATCATGTGCTTTTTAATTTTTGGAAAAACATTAAATTCAATTAATAAAAAAGTAAAACCCGGTAAAACAAAAAGAACAATTGCAGTATACAGCATTGTAATTATATTAACATTCAAAAATAATAAAGAAATAGTTGCGGCATATATTGCAAGTAAAGAAACCACAATTAAAATATTTCTTTTTAAGCATAAAATTGCAAACTTAAAACTATTTACATAAATTTGTTTTAATTTTAATTTAAAAGTAACCATAATTGTCCACAGGTAAAAATTCATGGTTATGAATATAAATAACAATGTTAAAACCATGGCTAAAGCAACCAATGAGAAAATACCTGTAGTTACGGTATAAAAAAAGTATAAATCCCAAATTAATAATGCAAAAATTAATAAATTAATAATTCCTGCAGGTAAAGCTTGTTTCCAATTTTTTTTAATAGTTTCAAAAAAATCACTTGTGCCAAAAGAATGGCTGTCAATTGCTAAATTTCTGGCAACATTTGTAAATCCTGCAAAAGCTAAACCGCTAGTAACTACAGGAATGCTTAATAGAATAAACCAAATTGAAGAAACAACCAGCTTCCAAAAATTTTTAAAATATAAATCAAAAAACAAGAAAAAACCCTTTTTTTGTGGTGCATCTTTTTCAACACCGGGGCCTTCTTTTTCATAATTGAACAATCCAAAAAAACCAGACATTTTAACACCTACTATTTCTTTTTATAAACCAAACGCTCAAAAAATGTAACCCTTTTATATCCTAACACGTAACAAATATGGCAAATTAAAGGAATAAAAATTAGAATTATAGCACCTAATATTACATTAATGGCGGATGCCCCCTGAACCGAGGAGGTATTTTGACCAAAAATAAGATTAATAAAACTAAAAAAGGCAAAATTCATAAACCTATATACAGCATACCAACTGCCGGTTAAAATATTAAATTTTGATAATAATAAAATAATATATGATAAAACTGTTGGTATATTGGCAATAAGGCCAATTTTTAAACCCCTAAATTTATCAAGTTTAAGGTTGCCTGTTGCATTAAGGTTGGCATCAACATCGCCTAACCGCCAAACAACTGAATGTATAAATGCATATAAAATTATCAAACCGGCCGCCTGTGTTATTCCATTGGTAAATATTTTAGGTGTGCCCTCTAAAGCAGAGCGGGTCATAACCTTGGTTAGCTGCAGGCCTTGCGATTCATAGGTGCTATATAAAACATCTTCCCCATCGCTATAAAAATACCTGTAAAGCTCGGTGGTAGTTCCGTTTTCTACCGAATAAACAGTATAGCCGACATTTTCGGTAAAAAATCCGACCATAATAACCGTTACCGATAAATAAATAAAAAAAGTTATTAATGTTGTAACCAAATACCTAATAAAACAAGATATGGCAGGTTTTATATTTCTATTTTCCATATATTATCACCCTTTCTTAAAATTATATAATATTAAAAATAAAAAAGCAAGTAAATTAACCTTTACTTGCCCTTTGTTTACAATTATTTAAAAAATAATAAATCCAATAACGGTCAAAACAGTTAATAAAGCAGCTCCAAACAAATAAACAACCAATTTACTGCTTTTTTTGTTTTCCAAAAAAATATCACAATCGGCTTTTTTTACAAAAGAATTTAATATCTTTTCGGTTTCTGAATTTAGCAATTTATTACTAATGTTATTGTATTGAGGTTTAACATACAAAATAACTTTTTCAAAAATTTCATTACCGGTATCGTTAATTTCAATAATGTTTTTATTAACACCTTTTACCATTTAACCACCCAAACCTTTCATAACCTATTTTTAACAATAAAATAAGTTCTTATACAGGTTTACATAAAAAAGTTGATAACTTGGTGGAAAAGTTGAAAAACCCTTTATTTTAAAGGGAAAAGTTATTAACAACAACAAAATTCGACACATTATGTAAAGTTATTCACTAAAATATTTTCCGCTTAAAAAAGAAATTGACCTTTCTACCGAATCTTTAGCGTTTTCCCAATCACAATCATTTTTATTGTTATTATAACTATAAACTTTACAATAATTTTTAAGGTCGGTAGATAAATTTTTACTGTAATTTTTTACAATTTTAGTAATTTCATTAACAAATTCTCGGTGATATTTTGGCATATTATTTTTACCTGCCCCTTCAACCAACAAATTGTAATGTGTGAGGCAAAAGTTAGTTTGCTTTGAAAACAAATCTCTAAAATCGCGCTCGGTTTCATAACACCTATAAATAGTATTAATCATGCGCTCCATTCCCCAATTAATTTTATTGCAAATAAAACACTCATTGGTTATTTGGTCTGACTTTTTTGCAGTTTTTTTATTAGAAATTAAAATATTGTTCTTTAAAATATTATCATTTAAAAAATCAATATGTGTTTCAAGCATAAGAGCTAATTGAAGTCTGCCTTTGTGTGAAAGCATTTTTTCATAATGCTCCAAACAAAAACCTATTTTATTTGTTTCAATTCTTACATCCGGCTCCATCATCGCGGCGCCCATAATATAATCAATAATGTGGTCTTCCACCGTTTTTTTCATTCGGCAAATTGGGCAACCATCATTAACTTCAAAAACTTCGCTAACGGGTATAGTGCAAATATCATCTCTCATTTTATCATCTCCACTTGTGATTATACTACATTTGTGTTATTATTTAAATATAATTTTTTAATAAGGAATGATTTTTTGTTTAAAACCGAAATTCATGGTCAAGATTTAATTATAAAAAACCTTAATTGTTTTGATATTAATTTAATTTTAGATTGCGGACAGGCTTTTCGTTGGAAAAAAATTGAAGATAACACCTGGGAAGGCATTGCCTTTTCAAAATATTTAAAACTAAAACAAATTGGTAATTCCCTTATTTTTTATAACACAACCCTAAAAGAATTTAATAGTGTTTGGAAAGATTATTTCGACATAGAGCGAAATTATAACGAAATAATTAAATTAATTAAAACCGAAACTTTAAAAACAGCCGCCGAACATTCAAGCGGAATACGCATTTTAAGGCAAGAACCATGGGAGGCCTTGTGTTCCTTTATAATTTCACAAAACAACAATATACCGCGAATTAAGGGCATAATAGAGCGTTTATGCGAAAATTTTGGCCAACAAATTAATGGAGGTTTTAGCTTCCCCTCACCTAAAACAATTTCAGTGCTAACCCCCGAAGATTTAGCGGTTTTACGCTGTGGCTTTAGGGCTAAATACATAATAGATGCCGCAAAAAAAGTTTCAGACAACACTATTAATTTAACCGAATTAAAAGATTTGCCCTTTGATACGGCAAAAAACGAATTGCTTAAAATTTACGGTGTTGGAAGCAAGGTGGCCGATTGCGCTTTGTTATATGGTTTAGGGCACCTTGCGGCATTTCCTAAAGATGTTTGGATAAACCGAGCGCTCGATGTTCTTTTTAACGGCCATTTACCCGAGAGTCAAAGTGAATACGCCGGAATTTATCAGCAATACATTTTTTATTACGCAAGATACATAAATTTCAAATAAAAAACACGGAGATAACTCCGTGTTTTTTTATACAGCTTTTTCTTTTTTACGAATAATGATTGGCTCGTTACCTTTAACCGTATCGGCATTAATGGTAATTTTAGTAATATCGCTTTGGGAAGGTGTTTCAAACATTAAATCCCTTAAAATATCTTCTATAATTGCACGTAAGCCTCTGGCACCGGTTTTTCTGGTAATTGCCAAATCTGCAATTGCTTCTAACGCGTCGGTGGTAAAATCGAGTTTAATATTATCCATTTTAAACAATGCTTGATATTGCTTAACAATGGAATTTTTAGGCTCGGTCATAATACGAATTAATGTATTACGGTCAAGACTTTCAAGTTTTGTAATAACAGGCAAACGGCCAACTAATTCCGGTATTAAACCAAACTTTACTAAGTCTTGCGGAATAACCCTTGTGTTAGAAAGTTCGTTTTTAATATCGGTTTTAGATTTAACCTCGGCGCCAAAGCCTAAACTGCTGCCGCCAGTTCGACGTTCTATAACCTTTTCAAGCCCGTCAAAAGCACCGGCACAAATAAATAAAATATTTGTGGTGTCAATATTAATAAACTCTTGTTGCGGGTGTTTGCGGCCGCCTTGTGGCGGAACATTGGCAACGGTGCCCTCTAAAATTTTCAAAAGAGCCTGTTGAACACCTTCGCCGCTTACATCACGTGTTATTGATGTATTTTCAGATTTTCTGCCAATCTTATCAATTTCATCTACATAAATAATGCCGCGTTGTGCTTTTTCAATGTCGAAATCGGCAGCCTGAATTAAGCGAAGTAAAATATTTTCAACATCTTCGCCAACATAACCAGCTTCGGTTAAGGTTGTGGCGTCGGTAATGGCAATCGGAACATCAATAATTTTTGCAAGAGTTTGTGCCAACAAGGTTTTTCCCACACCGGTTGGACCTAATAAAACAACATTACTTTTATTAAGTTCTATGCTTTCGTCGGTGTTTTTAAAAATACGCTTGTAATGGTTATAAACAGCCACCGAAAGAGTTTTCTTTGCATCTTCTTGTCCAATTACATACTCGTCAAGCTTTTGCTTGATTTCGTACGGGGTAAGCATTTTAAATTCTTCGGTTTTCTTTTGTTTAGAGTTCTTTTTTGATTTGCCAAAGAATTCATCATCTTCGGTCAATAAAGAATTACAAAACGAAATACAACCATCGCAAATATAAACCCCCGGGCCTTCTATAAGGCGAACTGCTTCATCTTGCGTTTTACCGCAAAACGAGCACCGCACTATATCTTTATCGTTGTTAGATGGCATTATTTTCTCCTATCTATTAGCAATAACCTTATCTATAAGACCATATTCAGCGGCCTCATTAGCCGACATAAAATTATCACGCTCGGTGTCAATTTTAATTTGTTCTAAGGGCTTGCCGGTACGCTCAGATAAAATTTTGTTAATATTTTCTCTAATGCGCTCAATGTGTTTTGCATGTATTAAAATATCGCTGGCTTGGCCTTCTGCTGAACCTAATGGTTGGTGAATCATAATTTCGCTGTTGGGTAAAGCAAAGCGTTTGCCTTTTGTGCCGGCGGCTAATAAGAAAGCACCCATACTTGCAGCCATACCCATACAAATAGTGCTAACATCGCACTTAATATATTGCATTGTGTCGTAAATAGCCATACCTGCCGAAACAGAACCACCTGGGCTGTTAATATAAAAACTAATGTCTTTATCTGGGTCTTGAGCCTCTAAAAACAGCATTTGTGCCACAACTAAACTGGCGGTAGTATCATTAACCTGGTCGCACAGCATTACAATTCTGTCGTTAAGCAACCTTGAAAAAATATCGTAAGAGCGCTCTCCTCGGCTTGTTTGCTCTACAACATAAGGAATAAAACTCATATCCATTTAAATGCACCTCCGTAATAAGTATGAACTAACAAAGCAAATTATAAACAATTATTTGCTTTCTTTATCTTCTTCGGATTTTTTAGTTGTTTTTTTGGCTGCAGTTTTTTTAGCAGCCTCGGTAATAATTGCATTTTCCTTAACAAAATCGATTGCCTTATTAACAGCTAAATCTTTAGCAATTTCTTTCACAGGAACGCTTGCTTTGATTCTTTCGGCGGTCATGCCGTAATCAGATGCCATTTTTTCAACCTGAGCATCAACCTCGGCATCGGTAACCTCGATTTTTTCAAGCTCAACAATCTTTTCAAGAGCTAAACGCATTTTAACCTGTTTTTCAGCTTGTGGGCGGAATGTCGCCTTAAATTCATCAAGCGAAGAACCGGTATATTTAATGTAGGTTTCAATATTCATACCTTGCATTTGTAAACGGTAAGCAAAATCTTGAACCATTTGGTTAACGCGGTTATTAATCATAGCCTCAGGAATTTCGGCCTTCATATTGTTAACAATAACATCAACAATATCATTTTCGGCTTGTTCATCAGCTGTTTTTTGTTTTCTTTCTAAAGCTTTTGCTTTAATGTCAGCTTTAAGTTCATCTAAAGTGTCAAATTCACTAACATCTTTAACAAATTCATCATCAATTGTAGGTAATTCGCGAACCTTAATTTCGTGTATTTTTACCTTAAATACTGCGGGTTTGCCGGCAAGTTCTTCGGCTTGGTAATCGGCCGGGAAATCAACGTTAACATCAAATTCTTCGCCAATGTTGTGGCCAATAATTTGGTCTTCAAAACCTGGAATAAACTGGCCGGAACCAAGTGTTAACGAGAAAGATTCGCCTTTGCCGCCTTCAAAAGCTTTATCATCAATAAAGCCTTCGAAATCAATTACGGTAATATCTCCGTTTTTAGCAGCGCGGTCTTCTACCGACACCATACGAGCGTTGCGGTCGGCCATACGGTTAAGTTCTTCGGTAACTTCGGCAGCAGTAACCGAAACCTTTTGTTTTTCAACCTTAATACCTTTATATTCATCAAGTGTAACTTCAGGTGCAGTTGTAATTTTAACCTTAAACTCAACACCCTCTTTACCAATAGACACCATTTCAAAATCAATTTTATCATCAACATAGGTAAGACCGGATTCTTCAATAGCGCCCTCTACGGCATCGGGGTAAAGAATGTTAAGAGCATCTTCGTAAAATACGCTTTCGCCATACATTTTTTCAATAATGCTACGTGGAGCTTTGCCCTTTCTAAAGCCGGCAATGTTCATTTTTTTAACATTTTGGCGGTAAGCCTTAGCCACAGCTTCTTCAAATTTTGCACCATCAATACTAATTTCTAACTCATACCTATTAGTATCAACCTTTTTTGTACCTTTTAAACTCATTTATAAAACCTCCGTAGATTTTTATCTCATAATAATATAACACAAATAGTTAATAATTTCCACTTTTTTTTGCAATTTTTTAATAATTTTTATTTTTTTATCAAAATTGGAGTAAAATCAATGCAATCACAAGATATTAATTTGAATTTTATTCCGTCATATTCACTAACAGCATTATTAAAACCGGCGCCGTGAATATGGCCGTGATAAACTAAATTAACGTTATATTTTTTAATAACATTTAAAATTTCTTCGCAAACCTCTCCGGCATATACGGGCGGATAATGCAAAAAAACAATTGGTTCTGCGCCTTGCAAAAAGGCCGATTTAATAGATGTTTCTAACCTGCCTGCCTCGCGCAAAATTACTTTATTTTCGGTTTCCGGGGCATCATAAAACCAACCCCGTGTTCCGCAAATTGCCACTTTACCAAAAACAAAAGAATTATTAAATAAAATTTTTACCGTTTTTATTCCATTTTTTTCTAAAAATTCTTCGGTTTTCTTTTTAGTTCCCCACCATAAATCGTGGTTGCCTTTTAATAAAATTTTATGGCCGTTTAACTGTTCTAAAAATTCAAAATCGGCCAATGTATCTTCTAACTTAAGCGCCCAAGAAAAATCTCCGGGTAACACAACGGTATCATTATTGGTTACCACTCTGTTCCAATTTGCCTTTATTCGCTCGGTATGATTTTCCCAGCCGCGAAAAATATTCATAGGTTTATTTGTAGAAAAAGA
>JAFSIN010000012.1 GCA_017439765.1 Clostridia bacterium
CTCTTTTAATTTATATATTTAATATAGTAACGGCAGTTATTCCAACTGCTATTCCTATCCACTGCCACCAAGCAAGTCTTTCTTTGAAAATTAAAGAAGCAAACAACATCGTGCACATTAATCCACCAACCGCTATTACCGGGTAAACCACGCTCGGAGATATTAGTGTTTGTTGTGCTAATAAAATAACCAAAAAGTTTAAACCAAAATTAAAAACACCCGCAATAATCGGAAAAACCGAAACCTTGCCGTTATTTTTAAACTCAGATTTATCGCTTCTAATATACATAATAAGCGAATAAATAAAGAAGAAAAAGCAGGCAACGGTCATTAACATACTGCCGTGTTGGCCATCAAACCTAATTTGTTGCTCCTTTTGAATAATTGCACTGCCTGCATTAGAAATAAGCAACAATGTGGCAAAAACAAGCCATTTTTTTGTTATTTTTAACCCTTTATTAGATTTTCCCTCATGCAAACATAAAGTAACGGAAATTACAACCAATATTAAACCAATAACAACTAATAACGAAAATTTTGCATTAGGCCATTTAACAATAATACCATAAAGCGTTACCGCAATTAACGAAAACTGAAGCATTAAAGAGGTGAGCGATGTAGGGCCCGACTGTATAGCCCTTAGTTCGAAAATAAAGGTGCCTGAAAAAAATACGAAAAATAAAATCGAATACGGCAAAACCCTTAAATCGAAACTAAAGTTAAATATGTAATATAATAACCACGACAAAAACATACTTGCCGACAAAAATACATAATAAAACGATGTAGTGTTTTTATAACTTTTGGTTTTGTTGTTGAAAAACGTTGCTAAAATGCCGCTGGAGGCAATAAAAATTGCAGAAAATACTAAATACAAATAAGGCATATTTGCCCTCCTTAACCTTGGTTTTTTGATATTCACAATCAAGCAAATTATAGCATTTTTTAGCTAAAAGTGCAAGTGAAAATATACATTAAAACCCTTTAAAATCATGAAAAATTAAAAAAACGATATATTAGCAAAAACTAATATATCGTTTAAAAAATTAAAGTTGTAATTGTCTGAATTTATAAAATTCGCCTTTTTTCTCTACAAGTTCGTTATAAGTGCCAAACTCTACACACTGGCCATCTTTAATAACGGCAATTTTGTCGGCATTTTTAACGGTAGAAAGCCTGTGTGCCACAATAAATGTTGTTTTATCTTTCGACAAATTATCAATTGCTTGTTGAATATGTTTTTCCGACACGGTGTCGAGTGCACTTGTTGCCTCGTCAAAAATAATAACCCTTGGGTTGCGAATTAAAGCCCTGGCAATTGCCACACGCTGTTGTTGACCGCCCGATAATTTTGTGCCACGCTCACCTATTAGTGTGTCAACACCATTTGGTAAATCGGCCACAACATCGGTAAGGCAGGCAAGTTCTATTATTTCATTAAGCTTTTCTTCACTAACATCCTTTAAACCGTAGGTTATGTTTTCACGCATTGTGCCCGAAAAAAGAATGCTGCTTTGTGGCACCACCGCAATATTTTTTCGGTAACTTTTTAAGTTTAAATCTTTAATATCAATACCATCAATTGTAATTTTACCACTGTCGCATAAATAAAAACCTGTTACAAAGTTAATAATGGTGGATTTTCCGGCGCCCGATTCGCCAACCAAGGCAATTGTTTCGCCCGGGTTTATGGTTAAATTAAGCCCGTTAATAATATCTCTGGTTCCGTCGCGGTAGCCAAACCTTAC
>JAFSIN010000013.1 GCA_017439765.1 Clostridia bacterium
CTATTAACAATATTTTAGATATTGAAAAAAATAACAGTAGCAAAAATGAAGTAGTCATATAAAAAAGCCGTTCTTTTAAAGAACGGCTTTTATAAATTAATTAGAAATCTTCCGGTTTTTTGCATAAATTTAGCGGCATTATCGCAAAATTCCAAAGGGAATCCGGCCAAGAACTTGTCGGCCTCGAAGGTAAGGTCGCCTTGGTAGTTTATGTTTTTTAAAGTTTTCATAATGGGCTCAAATTTAATTTTTTGTGTAAAGGGCAGGGTGTGGCTGTCGGTTACTGCGTTATTATCGTGAAAGTGGGTGGCTTTTAGGCGGCACCCCAAAACCGTAATGCAATATTCAGGCGAAAAGCCTGTTAAAATGCAGTGCCCAATATCTAAGCAGGCAACAAAATAATTGCCGAAAGTATTATTAAGAGTGTCAACGTATAATGCTAATTCGTTTGGGTCGGCACAGGTATCGGGCAGTATTTGGTGGTTTTCGGGGTTGAAGCGCCACATATTTTCAAGCGCTATTTTAACCCCCGCTTTTTTAGCGGCCGGAACAAGTTCCCCATAAAAAGAGGTGTTAAGTTCTAAAATTTGTTCACGAGTTTTATCGAGGTAACGCGAGCCATGTAGCGGGTGTATAACAATGTTTTCGGCCCCTATAATTCCTGCTACGGCAATTGACCTGTTAAGTCTGAAAAGCATATCTTCTTTGGCTTTTGGGTTGGTAAAAAAACTGCGGTCGGCAAATCCGTAAGGTGCGTGGCATTGGTTAAAGGTAACGCCGTTTTTTAGGGCGGTTTCTTTTATTTTTACGGCAATTTCTTTAAAATTGTCGCTAAGCAGTGGGCCATCTTGGCTTTGGCCTAAATGCCAAAGGGTTAGGTCTAAACAATCGTAACCCAATTTGCTAAGCCTGTTTATTCCGTTTAAATAACCAAAATTTTTAACATAAAAATCGGTTTGTGTAGAAAGTCTCATTTAAGTCTCCTTAATAAATTATAGTAAATATTATATATTTTAATATTATTTTTGTCAAATAACATAATTTTAAAATAATATTTTGCTTGATTATTTTATATTAATGTGGTATAATAATGCACGCTGTGAAAAACAGTATATGCGCTGATAGCTCAGCTGGATAGAGCATCTGCCTTCTAAGCAGAGGGTCGGGGGTTCGAGTCCCTTTCAGCGTGCCAATAAAAAAACAGCAAACCAAGCGGTTTGTTGTTTTTTTATTTTTAAGTTAAGGGACTCGAAGTAGGAGCGGTGTAAGAAAAACAGTCCGGTGGACTGTTTTTCCCCGCGAATGACCGAGGCCGCGACCGCGCGGCTAGAGTCGAGTCCCTTTCAGCGTGCCAATAAGTAATGGGAATAACCGAACGAGGTTGTTCCCATTATTTTTATTATAAATTAGGTTACCAATCAAACTTCGCAAAGCTCGTTTTCTTGGAAGGGACTCTCGCTATGAAAACAGTATACCATACTGTTTTCAACAACGCTCGTCTTTCAGCGTGCCAATAAAAAACAACAAACCGAACGGTTTGTTGTTTTTTTATTTTTAAGGTATGGGTTAAACAAAAATATAACAAAAAACAACAAGCTAAATGCTTGTTGTTTTTTGCTTTGAAGGTCTCTATTCAAAAACAGTAGAACTGTTTTAAAATAATTTAATATTATGAGCAGATATAAAATCTTTTAAGAAGAATATGTAAAACAGCACTAATCCAACCGAAATTATAGTGAGCAAAAGGGTAAGTAAAATGTGTTTTAGTGTAATTTTTTGAATGGTGTTTTTGTTTATTAAGCCCAAAGATGCTAAAGCGGGTGATATAGCACGCAATAAAACGGCAATTAAAATGGCTTCAAGCGGGAACAAAATTAAATTTTTGCCAATGCGGGTTAGGTTAATAAGGGCATAGGCTTCGGCTTTTTCAAGGCTGTAGAAGAAAAATAAATACCATTTATAAAACACCGAGCCTAAAATTAAATTGCAAACTAAATTAACGGTAAATTTTGAAAGTATTGCATTTGGCACCGTGATTTGTTTTTTCCAAAAAAACAGACCAAAAATGAAAGCGCTGGCCATTTCCACAAAAATATATGGGAAAAAGTAAGGGCCGGTGGGGAATAATATGCAACCAATGGTATCACTGATGGCGCCAACGGCCAAACCAACCAGTGGCCCGTAAACCATAGAACCAATGGAATTTACATAGCAGTCCCAGGTTATTGAAATACCTTCGAAAACGGGAACCTTAAGCCCTTTAACAACAACCCTAAGTGCTATGATTACGGCGGCCATTACAAGCATTTTTGTATCTTTAAAATTTGCGGCTGCGGCACTCCAGTAATCTTTTTTTAATAAAGAAAAATTATTTTTTTGTTTTAACATAAAAAACCCTCCTTGTATAGCTACAAGCAGGGTTTGAATTTGTAAATATTATTACACCTTGGTTGTAGCAGCGGGATGCGGCACAGGTATCGCAAAAATTTCGTCCGTGCGACAACTCCCCGTTCACACGGCACTAAACGCACCTGTTCCTACTCTGCTAAAATTATTATACTGCGTTTTTAAAATTTGTCAATATTTGCATTTAAATATTCAATTAAATCTTTTTTTGTAGTTGTAATTGTGCCCTGTACCATGCTATCGCTTCCGCCGCCTTTACCGCAAAGGGTTTGGTTTAGTTTGGCTGCAAACTCATTCATGCCGCTTTTTGCGGCACACAAATAATTAAAACTGTTGCCTATTTGTGAAAAAATATACACCTGTGGCCGTTTTAATTTTAAATTATTTGCAAGATTTCGCATATTGGGTATATCCATATCATCTTCAAACAAAACCAAGGGTGAGTCCGATGTGGCAACGGTCTCGCTTTTAAGGGCAATTATATTTCGTTTTAATTGGCCAATTGTGTGCAATAAAGCCTCTTTTTCTAATAAAACCGACCTTACAGCGTTGGCTGTTTCGTAAGGTTTTGCGCAAAGCAAACCCGAAATTTCAAAATTATTTTGGCTAATGGTTTGGTAATCACGCAGGGCGTCTTGAGCGCAGGCCATATATATGCGTGTGCCGTTTTTATGCTTTTCGAAATTTATTAACTTAATTATACCAACTTCGCCCGTATTTTTAACATGCGGTGCGCAGCAGGCGCAAATATCGTGCCCCTTTATTTCCACTATTCTTAAATTTTCTGAAATTTCTTTTTTGCTGCGATAGTTAATGTTTTTAATTTGGCTTTGGCTGGGGTAGTAGCAAATAACAGGTAAATTTTTATAAATAATTTGGTTGGCTTCTGTTTCTGCCGTGTTTAGTTGCTCTCTTGTTAAGGGGGCGTTAAAATCAAGCGTTACTTCGTTTTTGCCAAGGTGAAAACCAACATTTTCCAAACCAAATAAGTTATGCATTACCCCCGATACAATATGTTCGCCTGTGTGTATCTGCATTTTTTTATAACGCTCGTGGAAATTAATTTTACAACTAATTTCTTGCCCTACAGGTGTGGGCTCGTCGGTAAAGTGGTAAATTTCGTTATTAATGAGTTGAACATCTAAAACTGTTTTGCTGCCTATAAAACCTGTGTCGGAACTTTGGCCGCCGCCTTCGTAAAAAAAGGCGGTTTTGTTAAGTATAGTCTTATATACATCGTTTTCTTTTTCGCAACTTATAACCTTAGCGGTAAATTCGCTTAAATAAGGATTTTCTTCAAATAATTTAACGGTTTGCATTGGTGTCTCCTGTAAAATTTTATAAAGGTATAACTTAATTTTAGTATACAACTAATATAAAACAAATGCAACTTAATGTGTTAAAAAATATTGAAATTAAGGGTGTGTTATGTTAAAATAAAAAGGTTAAAAGACCTATTAGGAGGCTAAAAATTATGAGCATAAGGGTTGGAATTATGGGCTATGGCAATTTAGGCCGTGGCATAGAATGCGCTATAAAGCAGAATCCCGATATGGAATTAAAGGCTGTTTTTACCCGCCGCGACCCAAAAACAGTTACTGTTTTAACCGATAACGTAGCAGTTTATTCGGTCGGCGATATTTTAAAATTTAAAGACGAAATTGATGTTTTAATGCTTTGCGGTGGCAGCGCCACCGATTTGCCTACACAAACTGTAGAATATGCGCAGTATTTTAATGTAGTGGACAGTTTTGATACCCACGCCAAAATACCCGAGCATTTTGAAAATGTTAATAATGCCGCTAAAAAAGGTGGCAAGGTTGCCATAATTTCTTGCGGGTGGGACCCCGGAATGTTTTCGTTAAACAGGCTTTACGCAGCCGCAGTGTTGCCAAATGGCAAAGACTATACGTTTTGGGGTAAGGGTGTAAGCCAAGGCCATTCCGATGCCATTCGCAGAATTGAAGGCGTTTTAGACGCAAAGCAATATACCATTCCGTTAGAGTCGGCTTTAAATGCTGTAAGAAGTGGCAGCAACCCCGAGTTAACTGCCCGCCAAAAACACCTAAGGGAATGTTTTGTTGTGGCAGAAGAAAATGCCGACAAACAAAGAATTGAACAAGAAATTAAAACAATGCCCAACTATTTTGCCGATTATGACACCATAGTTCACTTTATTTCTAAAGAGGAGTTATTGCGCGAGCATAGCGGAATAGCCCACGGTGGTTTTGTTATTCGTTCGGGCAAAACAGGTTGGAATAATGAAAATAATCATATTATTGAATATAGCCTAAAACTTGATTCCAACCCAGAGTTTACATCGAGCGTTTTGGTGGCTTGCGCCAGGGCAGCCGTAAGGTTCAGCAACGAGGGGGAGAGTGGTTGCAAAACCATGTTTGATATACCGCCCGCATATTTAAGCGCCTTAACGGCCGAGCAATTGCGTAAAAATTTACTTTAATTTTTAGGGGAATTATGTTTAATTTTTTTGTAAACAACCAAAGCAGACAGGGCAACAGTTTTATTATAACAGGTCCCGATTATAACCACATTAAAAATGTGTTGCGAATGAATATTTCGGATAATATTCTTGTAAGCGAGGGTGGTGCAAGCCACCTTTGCAGCATTACAGGGTTTAATAACAATGCCGTTATTGCCGAAATTTTAAGAGAAAATTACCAAAACACAGAACTTCCTGTTAAAATATTTTTGTTTCAGGGTTTGCCAAAGGGTGAGAAAACCGAACTTATAATTCAAAAAGCGGTCGAATTGGGTGTGGCCAAAATTACCCCTGTGGAAATGAGAAACTGTGTGGTTAAGTTAGACAGTAAAAAGAAAGAAGCCAAAACTAACCGCTGGCAACTAATTGCCGAAAGTGCGGCCAAGCAAAGCAAATGTTCTTACATTCCAACTGTTTGCGAACCCATTGCATATAAAGAAGCGGTTAAACAACTTTCAAACTTAGATTTATTTTTATTGCCTTATGAAAACGAAGAGGGAATGGAATCCACAAAAAAAGCGCTCCAAAAAATTAAAAACTGCAAAACTGTGGGGATTTTAATAGGCCCCGAGGGCGGTTTTTCGGATGAGGAAATAGCCCTTGCAAAACAAAACGGCGCCACCCTTATTTCGCTTGGTAAAAGAATCTTGCGCACCGAAACTGCCGCTATAACGGCGGTGGGAATGTGTATGCTTAAGGCAGAAATGGATTTTTGCAATGAATAATTTTGTTAAACTTCCGCCCGAATTTAAAGAGAGAATGAAAAGTCTTTTGGGCAAAGAATTTGACGACTATATTCAAGCCTTAAATGAGCCTAATGTTAAGGGCTTTAGGGTTAATACCAATAAAATAAGCGCTAAAGAATTCCAAAAAATAAATGTTTTTGGTAATGAAAAAATACCTTATGTTGAAAATGGTTATTATTTAGACTACCAAGGCGTTGGCAATCACCCATACCATCATGCAGGGCTTATTTATGTTCAAGAACCTGCCGCTATGGCACCAGCTGAGTGTGTGAAAATTGAGGAAGACTGGCTTGTTTTGGATATGTGTGCAGCACCGGGTGGCAAAAGCACCCAACTTAAAAACAAATTAGGCCCGAATGGTCTGCTTGTTTCAAACGAAATTATACCGTCAAGGTGCAAAATTTTAACAGGTAACATTGAACGGCTGGGTTTTTTAAACACCGTTACCACCTGTTTGGATTCGGCTAAAATTGCAAACATTTTTCCAAAAACTTTTAATTTAATTATGGTTGATGCCCCATGCTCAGGTGAGGGAATGTTCCGTAAAGAGCCAAACGCCACAGCCGAGTGGAGTGTGGCCAATGTTGAAAAATGCGCAGAGAGGCAGTTAGAAATTTTGGAAAATGCCGCTGTGGCTCTTAAAAATGGTGGCTATATTATTTATGCAACCTGCACCTTTTCACTCGAAGAAAACGAAATGGTGGTTAATAAATTTTTGCAAAAACACAAAAATTTTGAAATTGTTCGTGTGCCAAAGGCTATAGAAGAAAATTCCGAAAACGGCATTGTGTATGACCAAAAAAGCACCCATTTGCAATATGCCCGACGTTTTTACCCACATAAAGTTAAAGGCGAGGGGCAGTTTGTTGCCGTACTTAAAAACACCGACTCACAAGACAATTTAGCACAACGGCAAACAATAAACCCGCTTAAAAATAATGTTGTGTCAGATTTTTTGAACGACACTTTAGAAAATTATAACCCCAGTTTTGTTAAGGAATATAATGGTAACCCAATATATTTTCCGGCAAATTTTGCGGTTAAAAAAGGCACTGCATTTTCTTGTGGAGTGTTAATAGGCGAGGTAAGAAAAAATTATATTATACCGCACCATCAGTTTTTTATGGCCTTGGGCGGTAATTTTAAACGAAAAATAGAATTAACGCTTAACAGTGAAAATTTGTACAAGTATTTGCACGGTCAAGAAATTGAAACAGACGCACCTAACGGCTGGGCGGTAGTTACGGTCGAGGGCGCTACACTGGGCGGTGTTAAGGTTGTTAACGGTGTGGCCAAAAACCACTACCCAAAAGGGCTAAGAATAAATAAGCAGTAAGGAAAAACCCTTGCTGCTTTTTGTTTTTTATTGTCCACAATTTTGTACTGTGAAAATTTTATAATTAAATTGTAAAAAATAGGTTGACAAATTTAAATCTATGTTTTATAATGAAATACAGAAAAAGAACAAATGTTCGCAAGGAGAAAATTATGACAACTTTAATGCTTATTCAAACTGTTTTAGAGCTTTTGGCGGTTGCCTTTATTTTTTGGGGGATTTTTAACGAGCAAAAATTAGTTGCTTTTGAACGCCGCATTGTTCGCGCTTTGCGTCGCCGTAATTTTAAGGTTATTCGTTCTGCAGGCGGTTGCAACAAACAAAGCGCATAGTTTATGAAGGTAGCAGTAGTGGGCTCGCGAGAGCTTAGTGTTAATAATCTTGAAAAATATTTACCATATGGCACCACCGAAATTGTATCAGGCGGTGCTGTGGGCATAGATTCTTCGGCACGGCGCTATGCAAAAAAATGCGGCATAACATTAACCGAGTTTTTGCCCGATTATGAAAACTACGGTCGTTCGGCACCCATTAGGCGCAATGCCGATATTGTTAATTATGCCGATGTTATTGTAGCCTTTTGGGACGGTGCTTCACACGGCACTAAATTTGTTATTGAAAACGCTAAAAAACGTGGCAAAAAGGTTATAGTTTATGTAAAAAAATAAGCAGCAAGAACCGATTGTTCTTGCTGCTTTAAATATTTTGAATTGTTATTCGGCAGTTTTAAATTCTTTAATTTGGTCTAAAAAATCGGGGTCATCTTGGCATTGCACATTTAAAGGCTTTGTTAAATCAAGGCTAAAAACACCCATTATTGATTTTGCATTAACCACATATTTGCCGCTGGTTAAATAAATGTCGTAACTTTTGGCAGCGGTTATTCCAACAAATTTATTAACCTTTTCAAGATTATCTAACAATACTACTTCGTTAATCATAGGTTTACAACTTCCTTTCGCTTGGTTTTATTTTACTATTTTTGGTAATAAAAGTCAATATTACCATTTTAATGTGTTTTTTAATCAAGATTCCTTGACTTAACCACAATATGTAGTGTATAATAAAATTAATTATAAACTGATTTGGAGAGAACAATGGCAACGAAAAAACCAGTATACGACAACGAAAGCATTCAACAGTTAAAAGGACCCGACCAGGTGCGTTTGCGCCCGGGTGTAATTTTTGGTTCCGACGATATCGAAGGCTGTAAACATTCGGTTTTTGAAATAATATCGAACTCTATTGACGAGGCAAGGGAAGGCCATGGGTCTAAAATAATTGTAACCAAATATACCGATGGTTCTGTAGAGGTGCAGGATTTTGGCCGTGGCGCCCCTGTAGATTTTAATAACAAAGAGCAACGCTTTAACTGGGAACTTATTTTTTGCGAATTATATGCCGGCGGCAAATACAACACCCAAAGCGGCTCCAATTACGAATATTCTATTGGTTTAAACGGTTTGGGCCTTTGCGCTACACAGTTTGCCAGCGAATATATGGATGTTGAAATTAAGCGAGATGGCTATAAATATAATTTACATTTTGAAAAGGGCTTTAATGTGGGCGGTTTGCAAAAAACAGAATATGCCGGCCGCGACACCGGAACAAGAATTAAATGGAAGCCCGATATTAAGGTTTTTACCGAAATTGATATACCATCGGCCGATTTAATGGACACTATGCGCCGCCAGGCAATAGTTAACAAGGGTTTGTTGTTTATTTTTAAAGAGCAACAAGGTTCTAAATTCAACCAAACTGAGTTTGTATATGAAAACGGTATTACCGAATATTTAAGCCAAGCCGTAAATGATACCAAGTTGACCGAGATTAATACCTGGTCGGGCGAACGCAAAGGCCGCGACCGTGAAGACAGACCTGAATATAATGTTAAAATTAATTTGGCGTTTTGTTTTTCTAATAAAACAAGGTTGCTTGAATATTATCACAACTCAAGTTGGCTTGAAAACGGCGGCTCGCCCGACAGGGCTGTTAAAAGCGCCTTTACCGCCCAAATTGATTCTTATATAAAGCAGGCGGGCAAATATAAAGGTAACGAGAGCAAAATCACTTTTTCCGACATTCAAGAAAGTTTGGCCATTGTTACCAACTGTTTTTCTACCATTGCGTCTTACGAAAATCAAACTAAAAAATCGGTTACCAATAAATTTATTTACGAAGCCATGAACGATTTTATAAGGCGCCAGTTAGAGATTTATTTTATTGAAAATAAATCCGAGGCCGACAAAATTGCCGACCAAGTGCTTATAAACAAGCGCAGCCGCGAACGCAGCGAGCGTGAAAGGCTAAACCTTAAAAAGACTTTACAATCAAGCAACAGCTTGGTCGATAGGGTTCAAAAATTTGTTGACTGCCGGTCTAAAGATGTTTCTGAGCGTGAAATTTTCATAGTAGAGGGCGATTCCGCCTTGGGTTCTTGTAAACTTGCGCGCGACCCTAACTTTCAGGCTATAATGCCGGTAAGGGGTAAAATACTTAACTGTTTAAAGGCCGAGTATGACAAGGTATTTAAAAGCGAAATTATTACCGATTTGTTAAAGGTGTTGGGCTGTGGTGTTGAGGTTAAAAGCAAGGCTAACAAAGATTTATCCACCTTTAACCTGGATAATTTAAGGTGGAATAAAATTATTATTTGCACCGATGCCGATGTTGACGGATTTCAAATTCGTACCCTTATTTTAACCATGATTTACCGCGTTATGCCAACACTGCTTAAAGAGGGCAAGGTGTATATTGCCGAAACCCCGCTTTACGAAATCACTACTAAAGATATGACATATTTTGCCTATGACGAAAACGAAAAAACCGAAATTATTTCGAAAATAGGTGATAAAAAGTATACTATTCAGCGTTCTAAAGGTCTTGGTGAAAACCAACCCGATATGATGAATCTAACCACTATGAACCCCGAAACCCGAAGGCTTATAAAGGTAATGCCCGACGATGCCCAAAAAACCTCTGAAATGTTTGATTTATTGTTGGGCGACAACCTGCAGGGCCGTAAAGATTTTATAGCCGAATATGGTTATATGTATATTGACGAAGCCGATTTAAGTTAATGTAAAGGAAGATAAAATGGCACCAAAAGTTAAAAAAGAAAAGGCAACAAAAATTGCCCCAAAA
>JAFSIN010000014.1 GCA_017439765.1 Clostridia bacterium
GAGTAGTACTCAAGTTGGTGACGAGGCACCCCTGCTAAGGGTGTAGGTCGGGTAACCGGCGCGAGAGTTCGAGTCTCTCCTACTCCGCCAAAATCGACAAATCTCGATAGAGGTTTGTCGATTTTACTTTTTCACTCTTAACTCTTCACTTTTCATTATTCTCTTTGTGTCGATTTTGGCAAGTAATAAGTAATAGTGAATAGTGAAGAAGTATTTTTTGCAAGGCTTCGCCTTGCTTTTTTAGTTTATGGAAGGTATAATAAATACAAGAGGTGTATAGCTATGACCGAAAGTCCTTTAATGATAAAATCCAAAGAATTTGCACTCACCGTTATAAAAGTATGTAAAGAATTAAGAAATGTAAAATGTGAAAGCGCTTTAATAAATCAGTTTTTGCGTTCGGGAACAAGTATTGGTGCAAATATTCGAGAGGCATTTTATGCACACGGAAAAGCCGATTTTGTAGCAAAACTACAAATCGCACTTAAAGAATGTAGCGAAAGTGAATATTGGATAGAATTACTTATAGAAAGCGGATACTATGCTGACAAAGAATTGCTTGACAAATGTATTGAGATAAAACGCATCCTAATCGCTTCAATCAACACCGCAAAGGACAATAATAAATGATTAAATGGTTTTCAAAGTTGAAAAAGTGGGAAAAGACAGTTATATCTTTAGCCATTATTGCAACAGTGCTTTTTGTAACATCAGTTTTATTTGATTTTTCTCGGCATAGTAATTTTTATCAACCATGGTTTTACGAAGCAAAAGAGGATTATGAAAAAAATATTTTTGATATTGAAATCATAAAAATCGTACAAGAACACGGAATAACACAATCAGGAAAAATGGATGTTGTTAAAAGTACGTTTTATGTGTTTGATTTTCCTATAAATATTGTTGAGCGTTAATTCAACTAAATACGTAGAAGTTCAAACACATAGGTAAAAAATTAAAAAACTTCAAATTTGTTCTACCTCTCCAAAAAATCGGCAAGTTTTTACTTGCCGATTTTTTTATGCCTATTCGCAGGGTTTTTGGTATTGCATAGCCCTTTCGCTGTCTTCCATACCCTTTGTGGTTGGGTCAACTATAACGCCGATAACAGCCACTATTACCGTGCCTATTAAAAACGGATTTTTAATAAATTCGAGCAATGCGTTTCCTAATGCCTGCCAACTGGTTAACATTTGCGGCTCTAACCCCATAGCCGATAATATAACACCCACAATGCCAATCCAAAAATATGGATTTTTAACCCTTACTTTCCAATTGATTTTCACACTAACACCTACCCTATATAAATTTTCACGGCATCTATGGTTTTACCAATAATGCCGGCGTAACCATTATTAGAATCGGATTCACTGTAACCCGTAACAAACGGCAACCAACGGTTTTGCTCCTTTAAGTGCACAGCATAATTTATTTTTCTTCCGGTGTCGGTTTTCATCATAAGCGCATCAATCGGCTTATTGTAAAGCCCGGCATAATCTTCGCGGTTTTTAACCTCGGGCAACCAACCGCCGCCTTTAACGTGCACTTTATAAAAAATGTTTCCGTGGCTTATGTTGGCATATATGCAGGCGGCTTCGTGCCCAAAAATTCCTGCATAATCATCTAAATTTTTAACATTGGGAAGCCATTTTTTTAAGGTATTATCCCACACCTGATATGTAATATCAAGCGCTTGATTTACAGTATTTTCTGCTTTTTTATTGAGTGATAATTTTGTTACAATTGCCTCAACACAGCCTTCGGCCACCTTGTTGGCAAAATCTTCGGTTAAAATTATGGGGGTGTCGGTTGTGCTGTCCATATAACCGCACTCTATAAGCACGGCGGGCATTGCCGTTTCGCGAAGTTCACCAAAATCGGCCGAGCGAAGCGGTTGTGAACGGTTGCCTTTTAGGCCTGTTTTAGCAACAACACTGTTATAAATTGCGGTTTGCCACTGCTTTGTGGCATTATCCACATTAGTATAAACATAGGCCTCTATGCCACCACCCGAACCACCGCCAATGCCTGCATTATGGTGAATTGACAAATAAAAATCGGCCTTAAAATTATTTGCCAAGGCTGCCCGATAAGATATTGTTTTATCGGTTTGGCCGGTAACATCATCGCACCTGATTAACTCAAAACCATCATATGCCTTTAATTTTTCTTCGATTTTATTGCAAATTCGGCTGTTTAATGTCCATTCCCTTGTCTCACTTGGGTCTAAAGTTTTTAAACATCTTTTTCCGGGTGTATATAACCCGTGCCCTGCACTTAACGCTAACTTAAACATAAACTCCTCCTTTTAATTTGGTTGATGAAATTTTTGCAAACTATCTATTCTTTTATGGGCTTGTTTGCAAGATTCTTCATTGCGAACAACCCTATCGTGTATTTCTTGAATTTCGGCCCTGAATTCGCGAGTATCTCTTTTCATATCATCGACACCTGCTTTTATGTATCCAAGCTCGGTTAAAATAATGCCGCCTTCTTTGCCTTCGGTTTTATCGTCAATTTTTTTGTTTCTTACCGCCGAAATTAAACCGACTGCCATTCCAACTAAGCCCACAACAGCGCCAATTATTCCAAAAACTAAACTCCACACCATTGCCGCACCCCACAATCTGCAAACTTTTTATGTTTTTGTTGCAGGGGTTTTAGGCTTTTTATTACCTTTACTTTCATGCATTTTCCCCTATTTTATTTTCCAAAGCTGTAATTCTGTCATTTAAAGCTTCAAGTTGACTTTGTACTTCCTTTACAAGTGTTGCACCCGACATATACCAAACGGCAATTGTTTGTTCTTTTTCATTAATACCTGCAACCTTGTAAATATAACCGTTTTGTGTACAGATTAGCATATCGCCAATTTTGGGTATGTAATTATTGTCGGCAGGGCCATATTTTACAGAACCATAGCCACAAGCATATTTTACTTGATAATAATATAAATATTGACTTGTGCCATAAGGTGTATCTTTTAAAAGCGCATCGGTTGTAAAAACACAAAAACGCTCATCGTTATTGGCTTTGGTTGTATATAAATTAGTAATATGCTCGGTAGCTTGTTGGCCCATATTTTGCACAGTTTCGTTTGTGGCATAACCTGCTAATGCTTCGGCTACAGCGGTGCCGCTTTGAGCATTTTCGCTTGTGGGGTTAAAGTTTTGGTCGGTTATTTTTGTTTTAGGTTTTTTCCAGGGCAGGTCTTGCCAATGAGTTTGACCATCGCCCACCTTTAACCATTCTTCTGTTTCTGAATCAGAAACCACGGCAGGCTCACCCATTAATAATATTGGGTTAAAACTTTGCCAATTCTCTAAAGTATCAGAACGCAAAGCAAAAGTTGTTTTTAAATATATTTTATCTGCCATAATATTCCTCCTATTGCCATTCACCTATTACATAAGCGCTTATCAAACAAGTTGGGTCCGGTTCTACTGTTGAACCTATAAAATAAAAGAAATACTCATTGAATATGTCTGTATTTCCAATAAAATTAATGCCACTTGTATTCGCTATATTATAAACAACTATAGGAATTTTCTCAAATGTAATAGGAAATCTAAGTTTGCCATACCCTAAATGCAGCCCACCTACGGAGTTTTTCATATCTTCAAAATTTGTATCAATATAATTACACCAACACTCATATAAACCGCTATTCCATTTTCTATAAGTCCAAATACCTGAAGTGCCTTGTTCTAAAATATAATCTTTTGAGTATTTTTTAAATCCGTTAACAACCGCTTTATTTTGTATTGCATTAGTGCTGTCTTCTGAAAGTTCACTGTCCACCGTCAATTCTAAGGTGGATTTGTTGCTGGCATTACCACCTAAAAATATAAATTCGGCGCCATTTTCAAGGGTAAATTTTGCATTAACAGTTTGTTCTGCAGCATTTAAAGCATTGTTTAAATTTACTTCTGTTTCAGCCCCAAGTTTTTGAATTTTGCTATACATATTTTGTACACTATGCTCCATAGCCGAAACATTATTTTCTATTTTACAGGCCATTTCTTCGCACTTTTCCACATCGGTTAAAAAAGCAAAAACCGGGTATGAATAACACACGCCTGTTTGAGCGTCGTTTTCATCTAAAAATGTAATTACAGCCGTTATTTGAATTTCTCCACCGTGTTTAGTAACGCTGTATGGTATTTTTCGGCTTATTTTGCCATCGGTACAGGTTAAGTTTTCGCTTGGGTTATACCCATTTGCAGATGTATTAAAATCTATTCTATACAAGGCTTTTATATTACCCAAAGCCGATAAATCAAATATAACACAGGTGGCATCGTCTTCATATTGCATGCCGCACCACTGTTTTGTAGCGGGTAAAACACCTTTTGTATCTTGGGTTATTGTATATAAAATTTCTCTAACCATAACTTTCCTTTCTTAAAATATTTATAGTTCCTTATAAATTATATTTAACGCCGAAAAATTAATTTTCCCCAACGAATTAAGCGTTAACATTACCCCCGAAGTGTAATTTACAGGGTTAATTATTTTAATGTTTTGGTAATACTTTGGTGAATTACTATTTAACTCGTCTTGGTTTAAAATAATTATTTCGGAATAATTAGAATTATCGGCAATTATGTTTAATTCTATTGGTACAGCGTTGTTATTGCCCAAACATAAGTTTATAGACTTGATTTTTTTATTATTAAGTGGTGTTTTAAAGTTATAAAACTTGGTTTTAACAACACTTTCAATTTGAGTTGTGTATTTTTCTCTGGAAAAATACACACCAAACATATGAGGTTGTGCTATTAAATAAGGCACTGTGTCGTCCGAGCCTTCAAAACAAAACAACTCCGGCAACCTATAAGTTCCTTGGCCATCGGTAAAAGTTTCTGGGACTTCCCAAAAATAAAGTTTTTCTTTATAACAAAAAACATCATTTATATTTGGCATAACAAACTCGTTTTTATGGTCTTGATTATCAGATTTACAACTATGCGTTATAAATTTAGGCGTTTCCCAAATCCACCAAGGTATATAAAGCTGAACATCTTCACTCTTTATATATCGCGAGGCATTAACATAACCATAAGAATCATACTGCATCAAATAGAAAATATTTTCCACCTGTAAAACATAATTGCCTTGAAAATCGGCAGCATAAGCTTTTTTTAATGCACTTTGACTGTGGGAAGAAAGCTTTTTTTCTACCATTTGCGACACATTAAATATTAAGCGCTCGTTATATTTATTAGAAGAATACATAGTATACACCTTACCGCCAGAGGTCAGCCACACAAGCCTGTTACGACAAAGCTTAACTGTATTAGGGCAATCGCACCCTATGTAAGAATGTAACCTTTTAATAGAAAAAGAAGCGTTTTGACCCGAACCCTTATATTCTACACTGTGTATTTCATTTTCTTTGAAAACAATTAAATAATTGCTTTGTTTAGCCAAAGCTGTTATACTTCCGTTTTTACCGCCAATATAGGTTTTACTGTTAACAGGAAAGTAAAGCGGGTTGTCGGCTCCACTGCGACATAATACCGTTGTTTTATTTTGGTCAATATTGCCGCCAAAAAACAAATATGCCCCGCTGTTTACTTTATCACTTTCGCCACCATACCATTCGGCCAAGGTGCAATTTAAAACCTCTCGGCACTCTTCGGCATTTCTTTTGCGTGGCGCCGTTATTTCTAAATTGTTGTGCACATATTCCGTTCGGGGTACACTTGCTAAAACATCGCTTCCCGATTTAAAAAACATAACATACGAACCGTTAACAGCCATTACTTTGCCATCATTTGGTGGGTTTTCTTCGTATTGGTAACCCGAGTTTGATTTTATTGTTACTTTATGAATATATGTGTAACCATAATAATCGGTTATTTTGGCTGTAACCGTTTGCCCTACAAAATTTGCCGAGCTATAAATTAATCCATAACTCATATAATCGCTTGTAACATTTCCGTCTTTATCGGGCAGTTCATGTTTTTCGGCGGTAGAAAAAAGCATTTTATATTTATTTGACAAAATATTATAATCTTCGTAATATTCGGCGCCGCGAGCAATTAATTTTTCTAGCGTTGCAGTGCCGCTGTTGTCCGAAATTCCGTTAATTAAAACAGTGGGAATATAAATATCATCGTCGGTTATTCGGGTATAGTTCCAACCGCCATTTTGATTATATATTTTAAAAATATAATACGGCGTTTCTTCATTTTGATAATATCCTTCGCAAAAGCAATAAATATCGGGTCCGTGCTGAAAAACATTAAAGGCTAAATTAGAGTCTAAATGACCTTCTATTTCACATACAGGAATATATTTTTTATCACTGTAAAATCTGAAATTTAACCTGTTCCTGCACACTATTACGCTTAAAAAATATGTTTCGCCATCTTGCACATAGGTAATATTAGGATAATTTTTAACACTTGCAAATACATCAAAAATAATGTCATCTTCAAAATTTTCAAAATCTATTGGTTTAAAACCCGGTCTGGTTTTTAAAATACCGTTTTTATACCAAACATTTTTAGCCTCTGTAAATTGGGTGTCCAAGCAATTTAAAATACCATCTCGCAAATTAACGCCGCTGGAAAAATTGTTAACATTAAAACTTTTTTCTTTATTGCGATTAATTTTAGGTACCATTTTTTCTTCCCCCCGGCAAAGCATCAATTATATTGTCGGTATAAGAAAGTCTTGCCCTTGCATTTGCATAGCTTTGTGCAAAATATTGCTCAAGCTCAGTGTCTCCCTGCAAAACCGAAAGTTTTTCAGCAACACCAAGTGGCATAACTAAAGCGCAAATATTTTTTGGCAAATTAATTTCGTCATTAAGTGTTACAACAAGGGTAATTTTCGAAGCCAAACCCAAAGCTATGGCAACATCAAGATAAACCGAGTTAATAACTGCTACTGCATTTTTTCTTATTTTTTCGGTGTCAGAATAACCTAAAAGCGCCAAAGCATTTAAATAAATTTTATTAGCCTGCATTGTTATCCCCCTTTAAAGTGTTGTTTTCTGTAATTTCAGAAATTAATGCATTAACCTTAGGCACCAAACCTTTTGGAATTCTTTCTAAATATTGTTTAGGTGTTATAATGCCAAGTTCTAATAAATTACCTAAAGTGGATATTACTACTGCCTCACTCCACAAAGCTGAGGTACCAACATCTACCGTTGCATTTAATATTAAATTTTTGTATCTTTGGGCGTTAAAGTTTAAATACTCTGTGCCCTGCTCGGTTTGAATTTTAATTTGTCTGTTGCCATATTTGCTAATCCAAAAATCCGCCCAGATACGAGCTAATTCCTCAACAAAAGCATAATAACGGTTTTTGTAAATTTGCATTGGTTGCAGCGCTGCCTCGCGCATTTGAATAATGGCGGTTGCATTGGTTGGGGCAACGTTACCAAGCGCTACATCGTTAGCGCCGGCATCAAACAATGTATTAGAACTTATTTCGTTAATGGCTTTAGAGTATTGCTCGGCCCATGGGGCAGGCGCCACATATTGCATAGCGTTATTAAGATTGTTTTCATAACCAACATTGGCCCTTATAATTTGACCCGGGTCATTGGTAATTTTAACGTCATCGCTCACAATATCGTTATTAATAAGAAGTTTGGGCATGCCGCTGCTTAAGGCCGACCAACACTGTGAAGTGAGCATTCGGTTAATTGCTATTTGGTTTGGAATTAAGTGGGTAACCTCACTTTCGCCGTATATGTTGTTTTTACGACTTTCCCACCTAAATATTGCTAACGGGTAACGGGTAAGTCCTGTGTCCCACACAGGTTTAACCACCCCGTTTTTTGTAACCTTAACGGCCATAATTTTATATGTGTCTTCCAAATTATCATATTGCTTAAACAGTTTGGTAACAACGGCCACACTGCGTGAAGACGCCGAAGTATCATCGGGTATAATATCGGTCTCTTTTAGGCCGTTTTGCTTGGCCTCACGCCTAACAGCCTCAATATCCAACTGTTCCGATATTAAAACATACGGTTGACGTTCAACCTCTTCGCAACCGGGTTCTCCAAACACAACATTTTCGGCATCTAATATTCTTAAATTTATATCGCCTTTTATTTTATGTGTTTTGGAATAATCAGCAAAAAGTCCTGTTGGGGCATTGTTATCCCAATAGGTATATGCAATGCCCAAACCGCCAATATAGGCATTTTTTAAAAGTTGTTCGGCCTTTAAATCAAACTTAAGGCGTTCTGCACAGATTTTAAAATAACCCGACAAGGCATCGGTTATGACCGAAATTTCGGTAGCATCGGCCATTGGTTTTTCGGGCGTATATTCGGGTTTTAACATTTTTTCTTTAAGAAGGTTGCTGTCTTTAATAATTTGTTTTGTTTTTGTTACACCCTCGGCCGAAAAATTAACCAACACCGGTGCCGAGGCTATTGTGGCAATTTTATATTCGCCAATACGTTTAATAATGTTGCGCCTTGCAAGCGGGCGGCTGTTGCCGCACTGTGCGCCATGCCATTGGTCGCCAACATAAAACCTTTCGTTAAGCTTGGTTTGTTCCGATATTCCCCGTTCGCCCAGGCTGTCCTTAAAGGCATTACCGTTTTCAAGTTCCTTAAAAATTTCCTGAGGTTTAACCTTAATTTTAATATAATCTTTTATAATAACCCCTCCCTTTTAAAAAAGGGCAGTCGGCCGACTGCCCATAAAAAACAACTACGCTTCAAAAGATGCGTAAATAGAACCTAAGGCCGATTTTTTTACAAATACATCGTAATAAATGCGGTAATCAAATTTATAAGCGTCGGCATCAACATTTTGTTCGGGTGTGAAAATACGGATTTTTTCGGTTTTTTTAACCAAACTTGCAGCCTTTTTAGGTAAAACAAGCATTAAAATATCCTTGGCATCGGCATCAGGGCTAAATCCACCTGCCGAGTGGGTGTCGTCGCTTTCAACAAAGGTGTAAGCAGTTTTCATACGTTCGGGTGTTACCGGAATAATTGGCACACCGTTTATTGTTTTAACGTTAAGATTAATTTCGCCCTGTTTAAAGTTAGATACTGTTATCATTTTTTGAAGTTCGGGACTAAGTTCGAAATCAGACATAATGTTGCCATTTATAAAGCAAACCAACTCTTCTTCAAAACCTGCAACATTCCTAACCTTATTAACAAGGTTTACAAGTGTTTCATATGGTTTTGCCGAGTCATATGCTACCTCTTGATTATTTTCATTTGCAATACCTGCAAGTTTAGATAACACATAGGCATCGGTTTCGGGAACAACCTGAGTTCTTACATATTCGCCCAATACCTTTCCGGCTAAATCGGTAATGCCGCTTTCATCCATATCTTCGCGGTCAATAGAAATTGAACGGGCGCGGTCCATAGACATAGTAAACGGAGTTTGTGCTACGGTAACCATAGCCCTGTTAAAACCGCCTGTGCGGTCATAGTTTACAAGACCAACAAAATCAAGGTCAGGTACAATTACGGTTTTGGCGCCCACAAATTTTGAGCGTAAAATGTTGTCCGCAAAAAAGCCGGTTACTGCCTTTTGGGTGTAAGCTTTATCAAGCTCGGTTGTGAATTTTTTTGCGTATTCAATAGAATTAATTGACATATTTTTTCTCCTTAAAATTTATTTTTTAATTACTGCCCCATATTCCACGCATTATGGCAGAAAACAAGGCGTTTTCGGTTGGGCGGCCTTCAAGCGCACCCACCATTTGTTTTTGGTTAGTATTTTGGTTTTCTTTTGCTAATTCAATTTTTCTTTCTTCGCTTAA
>JAFSIN010000002.1 GCA_017439765.1 Clostridia bacterium
AGCTTTAAAAAATATTTAATATAAAGGGGTAAAAACAATGGAAAAGAAATTAATTTACACAGGAAAAACTAAAGATGTTTTCGCACTCGAAAACGGCAACTGTTTGCTAAAATTTAAAGATGATTGCACCGGTAAAGACGGTGTGTTTGACCCGGGTGAAAACTCTGTAGGTCTTACCATAGATGGCGTTGGCGATGTTAATTTAAGAATGTCTATTTACTTTTTTGAAAAAATTAATGCTGCCGGCATTAAAACACACTATGTAAACGCTAACCTTCAAGACACCACAATGGAAGTTTTGGCTGCTAAAGTTTTTGGCAAAGGTTTAGAGGTTATTTGCCGTTATAAAGCAGTTGGTAGTTTCTTCCGTCGTTACAGCGATTATATTGCCGAAGGCGCCGATTTGCCTGCTTATGTTGAAACCACCTTTAAAAATGATGAAAAAGGCGACCCGTTAGTAACTAAAGACGGCCTTGTAGATTTAGGTGTTATGACAGCAAAACAATACGACGATATTAAAGATATGACCCAAAAAATCACTAAAATCGTTGCCGACGATTTAAAAGAAAAAGGCCTTGACCTTTACGATATTAAATTTGAATTCGGCTATGATAAAGATGGCAGCGTAATGCTTATAGACGAAATTGCATCGGGCAATATGCGTGTTTACAAAAACGGTGAATATATTGACCCAATGACACTTTCAGAACTTTTCTTTGCATAAAATAAAAAGGAGTAAACAATGGGCGGTTTTTTTGGAGTAGTTAGCACCCAAGATGCTATTTCAGATGTTTTCTTTGGCACCGACTATCATTCGCATTTAGGCACACGCAGGGGCGGTATGGCAGCGTACGATGCCCAAATTGGTCTTCAGCGTGAAATTCACAACATTCAGAATTCACCCTTTAGAACCAAATTCGAAAACGTTTTCGAAGAAATGCAGGGCACCTCGGCCATAGGCTGCATAAGCGATTATGACCCACAGCCTTTATTAATACATTCAAACATAGGCACCTATGCCATTTGTATTACAGGTTTAATAAACAATTCTAAAGAGTTGATTGAAAAATATTTGGCCAAAGGCGGCCACCTAAATGCCATGACAAGCGGTCTTATAAACGCTACCGAGTTAGTAGCTGCGCTTATTGGCCAAAAAGAAAGCTTTTTAGAGGGCATAGAATTTGCTCAAAATGAAATTGAAGGCACTGCTTCAATTTTAATATTAAATAACGATGGCACCCTTATTGCCGCCCGCGATAAATTAGGCCGTATACCCGTAAGCATTGGCAAAAATGAAAACGGTCATTGCGTTTCGTTTGAAAGCTTTGCTTATAAAAAATTAGGCTATACCGAAGTGCGCGAGTTAGGCCCGGGCGAAATTGTTAAATTAGAGCCGGAAAAAATAACTCAACTTAAAAAACCGGGCAACAGAAAAAAGGTTTGCTCGTTTTTATGGAGTTATTACGGTTACCCAACATCTACCTACGAAGGTGTTAATGTTGAGGTAATGCGTTACAAAAACGGTAAAATATTGGCCGAAAATGACAAACAATTAAACATAAAACATGGGCTCGATTATATTGTGGGTGTGCCCGATTCTGGCACACCACACGCAATTGGCTACGCCAACGAAAGCGGTGTTCCTTTTGCAAGGGCCTTTATAAAATACACACCCACCTGGGCGCGCAGCTTTACACCAACCCACCAAAAAGAACGCCAAAAGGTTGCTAAAATGAAGCAGATTCCCGTGCGCGAATTAATCGAAGATAAAGAATTACTTTTTGTGGATGATTCTATTGTGCGTGGCACCCAACTTAAAGAAACGGTAGATTTTCTTTATAATAACGGTGCCAAAAAGGTACATATGCGTTCGGCTTGCCCACCCATAATGTATGGCTGCAAATATTTAAATTTCACACGCGCCACCAGCGATTTAGAACTTATTGCACGCCGCATTATTTTAGAACTTGAGGGTGAAGAAGGAATGAACTATATTGAAGAATATAGCGATGCTTCAACCATAAGAGGCAAAAACTTAAGAAAAACAATTTGCGAAAAATTAGGCTTTGCTTCGCTTGAGTTTCAGTCTTTAGAGGGCGTTATTAAGGCAATCGGCCTAAACCCCGAAGACCTTTGCACATATTGTTGGAACGGAAAGGAATAATTAAAATGAGTATAAAATCTAAATCCGATTCATACGCCGCTGCCGGCGTGGATATTACTGCCGGTTACAAGGCTGTTGAGCTTATGAAAAAACACATTAACCGCACTAAAAATGAAGGTTGCCTTGACGATGTTGGCGGCTTTGGCGGTTGTTTTGGTTTAAATCTTGCAGGCATAACCGAGCCTGTTTTGGTTGCCGGAACCGACGGCGTTGGCACAAAAATTAAATTGGCAATGTTGCTTAACAAGCACGATACCATTGGTATAGACTGCGTTGCAATGTGTGCTAACGATATTATTTGCTGCGGTGCAAAACCATTATTCTTTTTAGATTACATTGCCTGTGGCAAAAATATACCCGAAAAAATTGCCGAAATAGTTGCAGGCGTGGCCGAAGGCTGTGTACAGTCGGGTTGCGCATTAATAGGCGGCGAAACTGCCGAACATCCCGGCCTTATGCCCGAGGATGACTATGATTTAGCCGGATATTGCACAGGTATTGTAGATAAATCTAAAATTATTGACAATAAAACCATGCAAGCGGGCGATGTTGTTATAGCATTGGCATCAAGCGGTGTTCATTCCAACGGTTTTTCACTTGTGCGCAAGGTGTTCGATGTTGAAAACAGCGACATTACTTCACCCGTGGCCGAACTTGGCGGCAAAAGCATTGGCGAAACACTGCTTACCCCAACCAAACTTTATGTTAAATCGGTTTTAGCCTTGTTAGAGCAGGTTAAAGTTAAGGGTATTTCACACATTACAGGCGGCGGATTTTACGAAAATATTCCACGCAGCATACCAGATGGCCTTGGCGCTAAAATTGATAAATCAGCAATAAAGGTTTTACCGATTTTTGAACTTTTAGCAAAACGCGGCAATATAAGCGAGCACGATATGTACAACACCTTTAACATGGGCGTTGGCATGAGCATTGTTGTACCCGCTAAAGATGCCGAGCGCTCATTAGAAATTTTAAAACAAAACGGCGAAGACGCCTATATTATTGGCGAAATTGTAGAGTCGGAGGATAAAATAATTTTATGAGCAAGGCAAACATAGCCGTTTTGGTTTCGGGCGGGGGCACTAATTTGCAGGCCCTTATTGATGCCCAAAATAACGGAATTAT
>JAFSIN010000015.1 GCA_017439765.1 Clostridia bacterium
AAGATTTTGAATTATATCATTCCTTTTTCGGCAGCAAGAGTGAGGAATATCGAGTTGTTAAAATGGAATATGTCAAATAGTTTTAGTGTGACAAAAGTGTGATTTTGAAAAATCTAATAATAAAACCTTGGTTTTAAGCAGTTTTTAGGCACAGTTTCAAGACGAGCTTCGTCACGGCAAGGCGTTCGAAGGACTGCTCAACCGTTATTTTAAGTAATATCTGATTGAAAAATCACCCAAGATGTGCTATCATAACGGTAGCACATCTTTTGTTTTGGGGTGATAAAATGAAAAAATATATTTCTTTAGTGTTATGTCTTTGTGTGTTTTTATCCCTTATGGGTTGCAAAGGTAAAACCGACAAACCTATTAACGAAGAGTTTAACTTGACGGGTGAAATTTCTGATAGCGTTGAGTTTAGAGTGCACGATGATAATTCGAAAATCTGGCTTGACAATTCGCATATTGAAAAAATATCGGTAGAAACTGACAACGAAGACAAAAAGATGTTGGTGTTCACGACTACCGAAGAAGGTAAAACCATTCTTTTTAACGCAACAACCGAAAATCTTGGCAAGCCACTTTCGGTGTCCGCCGACCATTACCTGCTATTTTCGCCAATGGTAGTAGCACCCATTGAAGATGGACTTTTTACATTCAATTCGACTCTTATTGATTTCGTCTATCTTTATAATTATCTAACTGATGCCAAGGATAAAATGAAAGATGTTACACCGCCTGATAATTTAATTTCGGAAGAAACAGCAAAGAATAAAGTTTTTGAACGTGCAGGCACTACTGTCGACAATGTAACAAAGCTTAGCATTGAACTTAAAATTGATGAAGATTATTTCGGTTGGAAATACTGTATCAATTTCACAACGAATAACAAAGAGTATACAAGCGAGGTTAATGCACACACTGGCGGTATAATTAAATTTACTTTTTAGTTTTAGTGTGACAAAAGTGTGATTTTGTAAATTCATATACCTAAACCCTTGATTTTAAGCGGTTTTCAGGCAGTGTTTCAAGATGAGGCTCGGCATGGTAAGGCATTTGAAGGCTTACTTGCTCGTTACTTCAAATAAATAAAAAACAAAGGTGTATGGGAATTTAATTTCATACACCTTTGTTTACTGCAAACTTTATGAGGATTTTACTTTTTGCGAAACTTGATTGCCAACGCCGCACACACAATAATGCCTATCATAAACGGGACAGCATATATAAAGGCGGCTTCCGGCGGAGCACTACAACCCATGTGTTCAATACAACAAATCATTCCACGATAATAATAAGCAACAACAAAGCACATAACGTTAGATAATATAATTGCAACAGTTATAAATAAGATGCTTAATTTTTTCATTAGTCAGTATATTCTCCCTATATTTTTTATAAGATGAATTGTATAATAAACGTTAATAATTGTCAAGAAAAACTTTTTGGTGTGACAAAAGTGTAATTTCAAACCGTGATTCGACATGGTAAAGCCTTTGAAGGTTTACTAAACCGCTATTTCGGTTAATAAATTTTGGGCGGTCCTTATTGGCCGCCCTTTTTAAAAAGGAGTAGATTTTTATGTTAGATAAAAAAGTAATTGAACTTTTAAATGACCAGATAAACAAAGAATTTTACAGCGCCTATCTTTATTTGGATATAGCAAATTACTATACCGAAAATGATTTAGACGGTTTTGCAAATTGGTACACAATTCAGGCACAAGAAGAACGCGACCACGCAATGCTTTTCCTTAAATATTTGCAAATCAACGGTATCCCAGTGGAACTTAAAGCTATCGACAAGCCCGATAAAACCTTTAGCAACCACCTTGACCCGTTACTTGCGGGTGCCGAACACGAACGCTATGTTACCTCACTTATACATAATATTTATGATGCGGCTTATTCGGTAAAAGATTTTAGAACAATGCAGTTTTTGGACTGGTTTGTTAAAGAACAAATGGAAGAGGAAGAAAACGCAGATAAAATGGTTAATAAATATAACCTGTTCGGCGACGATCCCAAAAGTCTTTACCTGTTAGACCAAGAGCTTGCCGCAAGGGTTTACACAGCCCCAAGCCTTACCTTATAGTCGAAAATAACTATTTCAAATTGATAAAAGGTTTTAAGCAATTAAAAAACAGGCACGGATAATATTTCCGTGCCTGTTTTTTTAATCATTTTTTTCTTAATCTGTCAACTAAAAACTGAACATATTGTTTATCGTTTTCAGATAACCCTGAAACATCTATTGTTTCGTTCTTTTCTATACCAAGCAACACATCTGTGCTTATACGAAGTGCTTTCGAAAGTTTAATAAGAGCTTCTAAAGACGGTGTTCTGTCGCCAACCTCGTAAAAACTGATAACGCTGTTTTTAATGCCAACAAGGGCAGCAAGTTCCTTTTGTGTTAATTTTCTTTCTTTGCGAAGTTTTCTTAATCTATCTCCAAAATCTACCATATCGTATACCTCAATTCCACTTTTATTTTAACCGCTTTTAATATACAAATGGTGGATTTATTATATGCTAAATTCTACTAAGTAGTTGACTTTCATAGAAAATAGTTGTATAATGTTAAAAAGTGGACATTTGTGTCGCTAAAATTAATTAAAAGGGGATATAATTATTATGGCTAAAAAACAAAAAGAAAAATTGTTTGAAGAAGTTCAATTTCAAGACATTGAAAGGGCAAAAAGAGAAGTTAAATTTGCAAAAGTTAACCAAATCAGAATATTGATAGGTTTTGTTTTCTCTCTTATTGCTGTCGTATTCACGGCTTTGATGTTATGGGGTAATCCTGAACAAAAAACAACCTTTATGGGTGTTGCAATCCTTCTTGCTATTCCGTCTTACTTAATCGGAGGCGGTATTTTCAAAGCATTAAAAGTTGCTTGGAAAATCACAAAAATCGGTTGGTTTTTAATCCCTGCTTTCCCCGCTGATATTTTAATTGCTCTTGCCTGCTTCATCTTTGCAATTTTTGGTCTTTTATTTGTGCCTGTTATTTTTGTTGGCATTAACTATGTTCAACACAAAAAGACTTTAGATGCCGCAACAAGCTATTTAGCACAGTGTGGCGCAGTTGTAGAAACAGCCACTGTCGAAGAATAAAAATATTATTTAAAACCTCTCGCAAATTGCGAGAGGTTTTTTATTTTTATTATGATTTTCAATACTATTTATTTTGGAATTTTTATAGAAAAAGCAGTATATATTTGTTATAATATATGTATACAAAAATTTTAAGTGAGGAATTTGGCTTGATAAAACATATTAAGAAAATTCGTGTTTTTAATTTATTAATGTTGACTATTGCAGGAATAGTTAACGCTTTTGGTGTTACCATATTCCTAACCCCTGTTAAATTATATGATAGCGGAATTTCGGGAACATCAATGTTATTAGAACAAATAACTCCTGAATATTTAACCCTTTCAATATTTCTTTTGATTTTAAACATTCCTATTTTCTTATTTGGGTTTAAAAAACAAGGGTGGCTTTTTACTGTATATGCAATTTATACCGTTGCAGTTTATTCACTTTTTGCTTGGTTGATAACCGATGTATTTCCAATAGACGTAAGCATTGCTTCGCCCCTTGCCGGAACCGACCTTTTGCTGTGCGCATTGTTTGGTGGTGTAATTTCCGGAATTGGCAGCGGTCTTGCAATCCGTTATGGCGGCGCAATGGATGGCATAGAGGTAATGGCCGTTATATTTGCAAAAAAACTTGGGGTTACCGTAGGCACATTTGTAATGATATATAATGTAATATTATATATAATTTGCGGTGTTATTTTGCATAGCTGGATATTACCATTGTATTCAATTGTTACCTATGTGGCTGCTTTAAAAACAATTGATTTTATTGTGGAAGGTGTTGACAGAGCAAAGTGTGCCATTATTATAACCGAAACTCCCAATGAAATTTGCAAAGCTTTAAGTGAAACTTTTAATAGCGGGACAACACACCTTGAAGCCAAAGGCGGATATTCAAACCGCGAAAAAACAATGATTTATTTTATAGTTAACAGATACCAAGTAATCAGAATGAAAGATATTGTTCACGAAATTGACCCAAACGCCTACATCACAATAAGTGAAGTGGCCGATATTTTTTCAAATAATAAAAACAACTAAAAAACTTCGCACATAAATTTATGTGCGAAGTTTTTTATATATCCTCAATTTTTATAAGGCTTGTGTTTCCCGATGTTCCGCTTGTATCGCCGCCTGTTATTATAATTTTATCGCCTTTTTGAAGTGATAATTCTTGTTCGGCAATTTTTTTTGCAGTATAAAACAACACATCAGTTGAACTAAAACGCTCACACATTGCAGGTATAACGCCCCAAGAAAGAGCAAGGCGGCGCCAAGTGCGTTCATCGGTAGTAAGGCCAAGAATTGGCACGGTAGGACGAAAACGAGATACCATTCGCGCGGTCATACCCGAAAGTGAACAAGCAACAATTGCTTTTGCGCCCAAGTCAATAGCCATTCCGCAGGTGGAATGTGAAATAGCATCAACCGAGTTTCTAATTTCAAAAGCAGCGTTGTGAAAACGCTTGTTGTAATGGATATTACTTTCGGTGGTTTCGGCAATTTCGGCCATAGTTTTAACCGATTCAATCGGATATTTACCGGCGGCAGTTTCGCCCGAAAGCATAATTGCGCTTGTTCCGTCATAAACGGCATTAGCAATATCGGAAATTTCGGCTCTGGTGGGGCGAGGGTTAGAAATCATTGATTCTAACATTTCGGTTGCGGTAATAACCCTTTTGCCAAGCAAACGGCACTTAGTTATAAGCTTTTTTTGAATTGTAGGAAGCATTTTAAAAGGTATCTCAACACCCATATCTCCACGGGCAATCATAATACCGTCGCAAGCCTTACAAATTTCTTCAATATTATCAAAGCCCGACTGATTTTCAATTTTAGCAATTAATTCAATATCGTCGGCATTAAGTTCTTTAAGATAATTATGAACGTCGATTAAATCTTGCTTTTTTGAAACAAAAGAACAAGCAATATAATCAACATCGTTCTGAACGCCAAAAGCAATATCTTTTTTGTCCTGTTCGGAAAGATATTCTTGCCGCATTACTTTACCGGGGAAGCTCATACTCTTGCGGTCTGAAAGTTCCCCGCCAATAACCACTGCACATTCAATGTCGGTGCCGTTAATATTTACAACTTTAAATATCAGAAGACCGTTATTAAGCAAAATAGTATCGCCAACCGAAAGTTCGTTTGGAAGATTATTATAACTTACAGCAACTCTTGTTTTATCGCCAACAATATCTTCGGTGGTGAATGTAAATTTATCTCCGGCTTTTAGGACTATTTTTTGATTTTTAAAGGTTTTAATTCTATATTCGGGGCCTTTTGTATCAAGCATTATAGCAACAGGCATTTTAAGCTCCGAACGAACCTTTTTAACAAGGTCAATTCTTCTTTGATGGTCTTCGTGGGTGTTGTGAGAAAAATTAAGCCTTGCCACATTCATTCCGGCTTTGCAAAGCCCAGTTATTATTTCTTCGGTCTCGCTTGCCGGACCAATGGTACACACTATTTTTGTTTTGCGCATATTAACCTCCAAATGCTATACAGGAATTTTTTCTTTAACAGTGTTATTTTTTAATTTTCTTTAATTTTTTGACGGAGGTGTTGCCAAAAACGGCACTGCAACAATACAAATTAATGTTGGAAGCAGTTCATATATTGCAAAAACCACCTAATTTAGAAATAACAAGTTTTAATAAAATACGCTTCCAACGCTATAATTATACAACTTATAATTTATTTTTTCAACACATATAATTGACTTATAATATATTTAATGCTAAAATTATTTTACCAAATAATGCTTGATTTATTTTTGCATAAAAGGCTTTAAATGGTATAAAATTTTTACAAAGGAGATTTTTATTATGGAAAAATATATTTGCCCTTGCGGCTATGTTTACGACCCCGAATTAGGCGATGAAGAAAACGGCATTGCCCCAGGCACCCCTTGGGAAAATGTTCCAGAAGATTGGGTTTGCCCAATTTGTGGCCTTAGCAAAGACGCTTTTGAAAAAGAATAAACAAAAACCTCGCTTAGCGAGGTTTTTTGTTTTGTATATAATTATCTATTGCCTCTGCGGCTTTTTTGCCTGCGCCCATTGCAAGTATAACGGTTGCGGCGCCTGTAACGGCATCGCCGCCGGCAAATACACCCTCTCGTGAGGTTTGGCCTGTTTGCTCGTCGGCAATAATGCCGCCCCAATCGGCAGTTTCAAGGCCGCTTGTTGTTGATTTTATGAGTGGGTTGGGCGAAGTGCCCAATGCCATAATAACACAATCTGCCTCAATTATAAAATCACTGTTTTGTTTAACTACAGGGCGTCGCCTACCCGAAGCATCGGGCTCGGCTAATTCCATTTCAACACATTTTATAGCATTTACGCAGCCGTTATTATCGCCTAAAATTTCGGTTGGGTTGGTTAAGGTTTTAAAAACAACGCCCTCTTCTATTGCGTGTTCAACTTCTTCACGGCGAGCGGGCATTTCTTCAATACCCCTGCGGTATACAATATAAACCTGAGCACCCAAACGTTTTGCGCAACGTGCGGCGTCCATTGCAACATTACCGCCGCCCACAACAACAACGCTGTTTGCCCTTTGCACTGGGGTGTCGCTGTCTTCGCTATACGCTTTCATTAAATTAATTCTTGTTAAAAATTCGTTGGCTGAATACACACCCTTTAAATTTTCACCAGGTATATTCATAAACTTGGGCAGACCTGCGCCCGAACCAATAAACACAGCGCTAAAACCATCATTTAAAAGTTCATCCACCGAAAAGGTTTTGCCAATAACGGTATTTGTTTTAATTTTAACGCCCAATTCTTTTAGGCCGTTAATTTCTTTGGCAACAATGCTTTTTGGCAAACGGAACTCGGGTATACCGTAAACCAAAACACCGCCCGCTATATGCAAAGCCTCGAAAATGGTTACATCGTAACCTTTTTTAGCAAGGTCGCCCGCACAGGTGAGTCCTGCCGGACCCGAGCCTATTACGGCCACCTTGTATCCGTTGCTTTCGGGTTTTTGCCTCGCTTGATTATTAACGGCATTGTGGTAATCGGCCACAAAACGCTCAAGGCGGCCTATGGCCACGCTCTCACCCTTAATGCCCCTAACACATTTGCCCTCGCACTGTGTTTCTTGTGGGCAAACCCTGCCGCAAACAGCAGGCAAGGCCGAAGATTCGGCAATAATTTTATAGGCTGCTTCAAAATCACCCTTGGCCACCATGGCAATAAACTGCGGAATATGAATTTTAACAGGGCAACCTGCAACACAGGGCATATTTTTACAATTTAAGCAACGGTTTGCTTCATCTATTGCCTGCTCGGGCGTGTAACCCAAGGCTACCTCGTTAAAGTTTTTATTGCGTACATTTGGGGCCTGCACAGGCATTTCGTTTTTAATATTGCTCATATTAGCCATTGGCATCTGCCCCCTTAAATAAATTACAGGTCTTTTCGTAACTGTGTTTTTCAAAATCACTGTATGTGCCCGAACGCGCAATGGCTTCGTCAAAATCTATTAAATGAGCATCAAACTCAGGGCCATCAACACAGGCAAAACGAATTTTGCCGCCAACGCTTAAACGACAGCCTCCGCACATACCTGTGCCATCTATCATAATAGGATTCATGGATGCCACAGTGGGTATGTTATATTCTTTAGTTAAAAGCGAAACAAACTTCATCATAACAAGGGGGCCAATGGTAATAACCTTATCGAACTTTTGACCCGATTCTATTAAATCCTTTAAAGCGTTGGTTACAAGGCCTTTTTGACCTGCCGAGCCATCATCGCTCATTAGCACAAATTTGTTAGAAACCGCCTTAAACTCTTTTTCTAAAATAACTAAATCTTTATTTCTAAAACCTACTATTGTAGTTACGTTTGCGCCTTTTTCAAAAAACTTTTTAGCCACAGGGTATGCAATAGCAGCACCAACACCACCGCCAACAACGGCCACATTTTTAACACCCTCGGTTTCGGTGGCACGGCCCAAGGGGCCAACAAAATCTTGTATATATTCGTTTTCTTTTTTCATATTTAATTTTTTTGTTGTGGCGCCCACAATTTGAAAAATTATGGTTACGGTGCCGGCCGCCCTGTCGTAATCGGCTATAGTAAGGGGAATACGCTCGCCTTGCTCGTCCACCCTTAAAATTATAAACTGACCGGGTTCGGCCTTGTTTGCCACAAACGGAGCATATATTTCCATTAAAGTAACGGTTTTGTTTAGCTCTTTTCTTTTCACTATTTTGTACATTCCAATATTGCCTCCAAACGCAATACATAATTACATTAATTATAATTTAAAAAACAAAAAAAGTCTATATAAAATACAGACTTTTTAAATAAATGTTAAATTTTTTATTTCCAATTCCATTTTCGGCTCTGAAAATTCAAGTTTAATTGGTATGCCCATGTTGGTAATTGTAACTGTGCAGTTTTGACCGTTTGCTTCTAAAACCGCCTTATGCATTTCCTCTTTCCCAACAAGTTTAACTTTTTCAAGATTTAAAAAAACGGTATAAATGTTGTTCAGCAAAAAGTTGCCGCCCGGCACACCCTCTTGTGCTAGGCCTAAATACTCGGTTTTTGCGGTGTTGCCGCTAAAGAATACCTTAAAACCGTCTATTTCTTGGGGGGAATTTATTGTAGCGGTTAGGTTACCAATACTATCAACACTGCAAAAAACATTGTAATCTTGGTTGTTTTTTTGATAATTTATGTTGAAACATATGTTACGGCAAACAGGTTTCACACTGCCGCCGCAACCTGCAAAAATTAACATCGGCACCAACAAAATAAAAAATATTTTAAACTTTTTCAAACCTACACCCCCATATAATTTCTATTATAAGGGGGTGAGTTTTATTACCTATTAAAGACCAAAAAACAACTGCTGGGCTTGTGCTTTGGGTACCGAATTTTTTAATGTGTTTAACATTTTTTCATTCAAAGATAACACCATTAAAACCTTTTGCCCCTTAACTTTAGCAACAATAAAATAAGCATTTGCCGGGTTGCCGCAAATTAATTTTTTGGCGACACTCATGCTTTTTATGGCATTTTCGTTATATTTTCCAACATTTAAAATGTCTGCACATTCAAACGAAAGCACCCTGCTTCTTTTGCTTTTAGAGGTAATTTTGTCGATATCGAAAGTTCCGTTTGTTAAAATATATTCGTACTCAATATTTAACAAACCTATTAATTTAACCGCGCCGTAAACAGCAGCAACTGCCACCATAACAAGTATTGGGTAGGCCCCGGAATATATTAAAGCGCCGGCCGTTATTGCGGCGGTTGCAACAATTATTAATGCTGCTAAAAAGTAGGTTTTTGCATCTTTTTTAATGCTGACTAATTGTTCCGAAAAAATATCCATTTTGCTCACCTTCCAATTTAATTATAGCATTCTTCTGCCGGTAACACAATAAGTTCTTTTGGGGAATTTGTTATATTTTCGCATCCACCCTTTTTAACAATAACCATATCTTCAATTCTAACGCCAAACTTATTGTTAATATAAATGCCGGGTTCTACCGTTAGAACCATATTTTCCTTTAACTTTGTGTTGCATTTGGGGCTAAAATTGGGTAATTCGTGAATATTAAGCCCTACACTGTGCCCGAGTGCGTGCCCAAAGCAGCCTTTATAACCTGCATTTTCAATAATGTCGCGGGCGGTTTTATCAATACTGCTGCAAACTGCGCCCGCTTTTATTTTGGCAAGAGCTGCTTTTTGCGCCGCTAAAACGGTGTTATAAACCTTTATTTGTTCGTCGGTGGCGTTACCCACCAAAACAGTTCTTGTCATATCCGACCTATAACCGTTTATTACTGCACCAAAATCGAGTGTTACGAAATCGCCTTTTTCTATTTTTTTGTTGCTTGGCTCACCGTGTGGCAACGAAGAATTTTTGCCCGACACCACAATAAAATCGAACGCAACACCTTCACTGCCCTGTTTTCTTGTGAAAAACTCTAAATCTAACATAATTTCTTGTTCGGTCTTGCCAACCTTTATTTTAGTTAAAATATATTGGAAGGCGGCATCGCAAATTTGTTGGGCTTTTTTAATAGAGTCCAACTCACTTTTGGTTTTTACCATTCGGCTTTTTATTATAATGTTAGAAATTTTATTAGATTTGCTAATACTGGCGCCTAAATCCTTTTTTAATTTATTAAAAGAAAAAACACTTAAAAATTCGGGTTCAATAAAAATTTTATTAATGTTATTAAGGTGGTTTTTAATTGAGTTTACACCCTCAAACAACACAACCTGCACATTATCGGCAGCCTTTGTTGCTGCTTCAAAATAACGAAAATCGGCAAACAACATAGTTTTATTTTTAGTTATTAAAACATAGCCGTCGCTGGAATGAAAACCGCTTAAATAAAGTCTTGCCGACGGCGAAATTATTAATGCGGCCTCATTTTCTTTTAAAATATTTTTAATTTTTGTTAAACAATCACACATATAATATAGCGCCTTTCAAGTATATATTCTATGATAATGCAAAATATTATTTCTTGCAAGGTGTTTTATGTATATTTTTGATTTGCACTGTGATTTGCTTAATAATTTTTATAAAAACCCTAACTATGATTTTTTGTTAAACAATGGCCATATTAGCGAAGTGGGTCTTAATTTAGGTGGCTATTTAGCACAGTGTTTTGCAATATATTTGCCACCCGAAGTGCCTAAAAACAATAGTTATTTCTTTTTTAAAACACAATATAATTTGTTTTGCAAAATTATTAAAAAAAGCCGCACCTTAAGGCAGGCCAAAACAAAACAAGATATTTTAAAAAATGCCCAAAACGGCAAAATTTCGGCTATACTAACGGCCGAGAATGCCGATTTTTTGGGTGGGGATATTAAAAAATTAAAAATTGCCGAAAATTTGGGCGTTAAAATTTTAGGCCTTATTTGGAACAACGAAAATTGTTTGGGTTACCCCAACAGCACAATAAAAAATATAAACAATTTACCACTTAAAAATTTTGGTTGTGCTGTTATTGATTATTTAAACCACAGCACAATTACCCCCGATGTTTCGCACCTTAATTATGGCGGGTTTAACAGTGTGGCAAACATTTTAAAAAAACCATTCATAGCAACACATTCGGCCTGCAATGAAATATTCCCCCACCCCCGCAATTTAACCGACGAACAAATTAAAAAAATTGCAAACAGTGGTGGCGTTGTGGGCATTAACTTTTATTCAAAATTTTTAAACGGCACTAACACCACAACCATTGACGATATTATTATGCACCTTAAACATTTAATAAAAACAGGCGGCCAAGATGTTGCTGCCTTAGGCAGCGATTTTGACGGAATTGATTGCAATTTATTTTTAAAAAACTGCTCACAAATGCCGATTTTGGCCGATGCTTTAATTAAAAATTTTGGCACCCTGTTGGCCGAAAAAATTTGCTTTAAAAACGCACTTCGGGTGCTTTGAAATATATTAAAAAGCGTAGGGTTGAACCCTACGCTTTTTGTTAGAATAAGCCGGTAATTTTGCCCGAAGCATCTACATCAATTTTTTCGGCTGCCGGAACCTTAGGCAAACCTGGCATTGTTAAAATGTCGCCCGTTAGCACAACCACAAAGCCTGCACCTGCCGAAACCTTAACATTTTTAATGGTAACGGTAAAGTTTTCGGGGGCACCAAGTTTTGTTGGATCGTCAGAAAAACTGTATTGTGTTTTGGCAACACAAATTGGCACATTGCCAAAACCTAAAGCCTCTAATTCGGCAATTTGTTTTTTAGCGGCGGGTGTAATTGTTATGCCGCTGCCACCGTAAACTTTAGTAACCAAAGATTCGATTTTTTGCTCTATGCTTTCTTCTAAAGTATAAGCAAAGGTGAAATCGCCCTTTTCTTCGTTACAAAGCCTTATAACCTCTTTAGCGAGTTCTATGCCGCCGTTGCCACCATCGGCCCAAACGGTTGAAAGAACTGTATTAACACCGAGTTCACGGCATTTTTTAATAATGAAGTCAATTTCGTTGTCGGTGTCGGTTGGGAAGCGGTTAACTGCAACAACACAGGGCAGTTTATAAACATTTTTAATGTTAGAAACATGGCGTAGCAGGTTTGGTATTCCCTTTTCAAGCGCGCCAATATCTTCACCCGCAAGTTCGGTTTTGGCAAGGCCACCGTGCATTTTTAATGCCCTGACTGTTGCAACAACTACAACGGCACTTGGTGTAAGACCTGCCATGCGGCACTTAATGTCTAAAAACTTTTCGGCGCCAAGGTCGGCACCAAAGCCGGCTTCGGTTATGGCGTAATCGGCCATTTTAAGCGCTAATTTGGTGGCCATTACCGAGTTACAGCCGTGAGCAATATTGGCAAACGGACCGCCGTGTACAAAGGCAGGTGTGCCCTCTAATGTTTGCACTAAATTTGGTTTTATAGCATCTTTAAGCAGTGCCGTCAGGGCGCCTGCTGCTTTTAATTCGCCACAGGTTACAGGTTGACCGCTGTAATTATAGGCAACAATAATGCGCGAAAGCCTTTCTTTTAAATCGGTAATGGAGTTTGAAAGACAAAGCACCGCCATAATTTCGCTGGCAACGGTAATATCAAATCCGTCTTCCCTTGGAACACCGTTTGCTTTACCGCCAAGACCGTTTACAATGTTCCTTAACTGGCGGTCGTTCATATCTACACAACGTTTCCAGGTAATTCTTTTAACATCAATGCCCAAGGTATTACCTTGTTGAATATGGTTATCGAGCATGGCAGCCAAAAGGTTGTTAGCAGCACCAATGGCATGAAAATCGCCTGTGAAATGCAGGTTAATATCTTCCATAGGCACAACCTGTGCATAACCGCCGCCTGCGGCACCACCCTTAACACCAAACACCGGGCCTAAAGATGGCTCTCGCAGGGCTACGGCAACATTTTGGCCGATTTTACGCATACCGTCGGCAAGACCTATGGTGGTTGTAGTTTTGCCTTCGCCTGCAGGGGTTGGAGTTATTGCGGTAACCAAAACAAGCTTACCGTTTTGTTTAGAGTTATCGTTCAATAAATCTAAATCTATTTTTGCTTTGTATTTGCCATACTGCTCAATGTATTTTTCATCAACACCGGCAGCAGTGGCAATTTCGGTAATGGGTTTTAACTTACAGTTTTGTGCTATTTCAATGTCGCTCAAAAAAGCCATTTTTAATTACCCCTTTTTAATAAATTGGATATTTAGCGCAAAGGGCTTGAACTTCGGCGCTTACACGCTCTTTATTGCCCTCAAAATCCTTAATAATATCAGCTATCCAACCGGCAATTAAGTCCATTTCGGGCTCTTTAAATCCACGGGTTGTAACAGCAGGGGTGCCCAAACGCACACCACTTGTTATAAACGGGCTTAAAGGCTCGCCCGGTATGGTGTTTTTGTTGGCGGTAATGTGAACTTCATCGAGCCTGTGCTCTAATTCTTTACCTGTAATACCGGTTCCAACAAGTTTTAAAAGCATTAAGTGGTTGTCGGTACCGTCCGACACAATGTTAAGTCCACGTTTTTTAAGGCCACTGCACAAAGCCTGTGCATTTTTAAGAACCTGTTGTTGATATTCTTTAAATTCGTCTGTTAGTGCTTCGCCTAAGGCCACGGCCTTAGCAGCAATAATATGCATTAACGGACCACCTTGAACACCGGGGAATATGGCTTTATCAATAGCCTTGGCGTGTTCTTCACGGCACAAGATTAAACCGCCGCGTGGGCCCCTTAAGGTTTTGTGTGTGGTTGTTGTAACAACATCGGCATAAGGTACGGGGGATGGGTGCAGCCCTGCAGCAACAAGACCTGCAATGTGGGCAATATCTACCATTAAATATGCCCCAACCTTATCGCAAATTTCACGGCAACGTTTAAAATCGATTATGCGTGAATATGCACTGGCGCCCACAACTATTAACTTTGGTTTGCATTCTACTGCAATTTTCTCCATTTCGTCATAGTCTATGGTTTCGGTTTCTTTATTAACGCCATAAGGCACAATGTTAAAATATTTGCCCGAAATATTTACAGGTGAACCGTGCGACAAATGGCCACCCTCGGATAAGTTCATACCCATAACGGTATCGCCCGGATTTAGCAAAGCAAAGAACACTGCCAAATTAGCGTTTGCGCCGCTGTGTGGCTGAACATTTGCGTGTTCGGCGCCAAAAAGTTCGCAAGCGCGTTGCCTGGCAATATCTTCCACAACGTCTACATATTGACAACCGCCGTAGTAACGTTTACCCGGGTAGCCTTCGGCATACTTGTTAGTAAGCACACCGCCGGCGGCCAATAAAACCGCCTTTGAAACAATATTTTCCGAGGCAATAAGCTCAATGTTGTGTTGCTGACGAGAAAGTTCGTCGGAACAGGCAGCATAAACTTCACTGTCGTAATTTTTAAGTTCTTCAAAAAAATTCATTTTATTTTCCCCTTATTATTTAAAATATTCTACTGCCGAAGCAAACATTTTAATATCGTATTCGCCCGGAACATTTTTATAAAGGCCTGCACCAATACGCTCGGAATGGCCCATTTTACCGAATACACGGCCATCGGGCGAGGTTATACCCTCTATTGCGTGCATAGAATTATTTGGATTAAAGTGAATATCGTTGGTGGCATTACCCTGTAAATCTACATATTGGGTAGCAATTTGACCGTTTTCGGCCAATTTTTGAATTAAGGCTTCGTCGGCTATAAAGCGGCCTTCACCGTGAGAAATTGGAACCGAATAAATATCGCCAACGTTTGTATTTTTAAGCCAAGGCGATTTATTTGAAGCAATTCGTGTTCTAACAATTCTCGACTGGTGGCGTGCTATTGTGTTAAAGGTTAAGGTTGGGCAGGTTTCGTCGGTATCTATAATTTTGCCGTAAGGCACCAAACCTAATTTAATAAGCGCCTGGAAGCCGTTACAAATACCGCACATAAGTCCGTCGCGGTTTTCGAGCAAATCGGTAACGCCATCTTTAACGGCGGCATTACGGAAAAATGCCGTTATAAACTTACCGCTGCCGTCGGGCTCGTCGCCACCCGAGAAACCACCCGGAATAAATACCATTTGCGCTGTTTTAAGTTTGTTTGCAAACTCTTCTACGCTGCGACGAATGCCATCGGCATTAAGGTTTTTAATAACCAAAATTTCGGGCTCGGCGCCGGCATCTCGCACTGCTTTGGCCGAATCGTATTCACAGTTAGTGCCCGGGAAAGCAGGTATTAACACCTTGGGTTTTGCTGTCTTAATGTTGGGCACATAAATTTTATTGCTTGTGTATTCATAATTTTTAATTTCGGCTTTTTCGGTTTTAATGTTACAGCTGTAAACACTTTCCAACTTGTTTTCGTAAATATTTAAAATGTTTTCTAAATTTACGCTCTCACTACCGAAAGAAATTTGCGGATTAGCGGTTACTGTACCCACCAAGGTAGCACCCTCGACATCCTCTGTAACCTCTAAAATAAAGGAGCCATAGCTGTAACCGAAAATGCAATTATTGCACATATTTTCGCTAAACTCGAAGCCAAGGCCGTTACCAAAGCACATTTTCATAACGGCTTCGGCCACACCGCCAAGGCCCATTGTATAACAAGAAAGCACCTTGCCTTCGCGCATTAGTTTGGTAACCTTTTTAAACACATTCAAAAGCGACTGTGTATTAGGTAGTCCGTTGGTATCGTATTCCGGAGTTAATTTTACAACCTTGCTGCCCGCTTTTTTAAACTCGGGCGAGATAACTTCACTTGTTTTGCCTGTGGTTACGGCAAAAGAAACAAGTGTTGGCGGAACATCAATGTTTTCGAACGAACCGCTCATTGAGTCTTTACCGCCGATTGAACCAATGCCTAATTCTAATTGTGCTTTAAATGCACCCAAAAGGGCAGCCAACGGTTTGCCCCAACGCTTTGAATCTTTGCGTGGGCTTTCAAAATATTCTTGGAATGTTAAATAAACGTCTTTAAACTCGGCACCGGTGGCAATTAACTTACAAACCGACTCTACTACGGCTAAATAGGCGCCGTGATAGGGCGATTTTTCGGTAATGAAGGGGTTGTAACCCCATGACATATAAGAGCAGCAATCGGTGTGTTTTTGTTCTACCGATATTTTTTGCACCATGGCCTGAATTGGTGTTAACTGATTTTTACCGCCAAACGGCATTAATACCGTGCCGGCACCAATGGTGGAGTCGAACCTTTCAGAGAGACCGCGCTTAGAGCAAATGTTAAGGTCGTCGGCCATATTTTTAATATTTTGAGCAAAACTGCCTTCCACCTTTTTGTTAAAGTCTTCAGGTGCGGCCGGTGCAATATCAATATGCTTATCTGCACCGTTGGAATTTAAAAATTCGCGGCTAATATCTACAATTTTTTTGCCGTTCCAAACCATTACAAGCCTTGGTTCTGCTTTAACCTCGGCAACTGGGCAGGCCTGTAAATTTTCGGTTGCGGCAAGGGCTAAAAATGCATCAACATTTTCCTTTTCCACAACAACGGCCATTCTTTCTTGCGATTCACTAATAGCAAGTTCTGTGCCATCGAGGCCTTCATATTTTTTAGGAACAGCGTTTAAATTAATTTCAAGACCATCGGCCAATTCGCCAATAGCAACCGAAACACCGCCTGCGCCAAAGTCGTTGCAGCGTTTTATCATTCGTGTTGCTTCTTTATTGCGGAACAAGCGTTGCAGTTTGCGTTCTTCGGGGGCGTTACCCTTTTGAACTTCGGCACCGCAGGTTTCAACCGACTGTGCATTGTGCGCCTTTGAAGAGCCTGTTGCACCGCCAATGCCGTCGCGGCCGGTGGAGCCACCAAGAAGTATAACAATATCGCCGGGGGCCGGCACCTCACGCCTTACATTTTCGGCAGGAGCTGCGGCTATAACAGCGCCAATTTCCATTCTTTTGGCGGCATAGCCCGGGTGGTAAATTTCGTCTACAATGCCGGTGGCAAGACCGATTTGGTTACCGTAAGAAGAATAACCTGCGGCGGCTGTGGTAACAATTTTGCGTTGTGGCAACTTGCCGCTTATGGTCTCGCTCACTGGTTTTAACGGGTCGGCTGCGCCAGTAACGCGCATTGCGCCGTATACATAAGACCTACCGGAAAGCGGGTCGCGTATGGCACCGCCAATACAGGTGGCTGCGCCACCAAACGGCTCGATTTCGGTTGGGTGATTGTGGGTTTCATTTTTAAATAATAAAAGCCAAGGCTCTGTTACGCCGTCTACCTCTACATCAATTTTAACGGTGCAGGCGTTAATTTCTTCGGATTCATCTAATTTTTCGAGCTTGCCGTTGGTTTTTAAGTATTTAACGGCAACGGTTGCTAAATCCATAAGACAGATGGGTTTTGTGCGACCTAAACTTTTTCTAACATTTAAATAATCGTTATAAGCGTTTTGTAAAAGGTCGTCTTCAAACTTAACATTATCTATAACCGTTAAAAATGTTGTATGGCGGCAATGGTCCGACCAATATGTGTCAATCATTCTAATTTCGGTTATGGTTGGGTTGCGGTTTTCGGTTTTAAAATAGTTTTGGCAAAAAGCAATATCGTCGGCATCCATTGCAAGACCGTATTTTTTCACAAAATCTTCTAAACCTGCTCGGTCTAAATCGTTAAAACCATTTAACACCTCAACCTCGGTAGGTATTGTGTAATCGGCCTTAAGGGTTGCATATGTATCCATAGTGGCTTCACGGGCTTCTACGGGGTTAATAACATATTTTTTAATTTCAGCAATATCGTTCTGGGTTAAATTGCCATAAAGCACATAAACCTTAGCGGTTTTAATGGTGGGGCGCTCGCCCTGTGATATTATTTGAATACACTGTGCAGCAGAATCGGCACGTTGGTCGAACTGGCCCGGCAAATATTCAGTAGCAAAGCACACAGCGCCATCAGTATCTAAACTGTTGGTTACAATATCTAATTGTGGTTCGGAAAATACTGTGCCCTTGGCATAATTAAAAAGTTCTTCGGTTATATTTTCGGCATCGTAACGGTTAATTACCCTTACACCCGTTAAATTTTTTATTCCTAAAAGGGTTGTGGCATCGTTGAATAATGCTTTAGCCTCGTGGGAGTGTTCTTTTCTTTTTTCTACATATACTCTAAAAACCATTATTAAACCTCCGTTAAGCTTTTGTGTTGGCCTTTAGTGCCTTGGCACCAATGTCGTTTCGGTAATAGGCATTTTCAAAATGAACATTACCTACTAATTCGTATGCCTTTGTAATTGCATCTTGCAAAGTGTCGGCCACGGCGGTGCAACCAAGCACGCGACCGCCTGCGGTAACCACCTTGCCGTTATTAAGTGCGGCACCCGCAACATAAACATTATTTTTAATGTTGTTGGGTATAGTTATTTCATACCCTTTTTCGTAATGCTCGGGGTAACCTTTAGAAGCCATTATAACGCAGCAGGCATTGCTGTCGCTAAACTCTACTTTAGTATCTTTAAGTGTGCCAAAGGTTGTGGCCTGCATAACGGTTAATAAATCGGATTTTAAAAGCGGCAAAACAACCTGGGTTTCGGGGTCGCCAAAACGGCAGTTATATTCAATAACCTTGGGGCCTTTAGCGGTTAGCATTAAACCAAAATAAAGGCAGCCTTTAAAGGTGCGGTTTTCGCTGTTCATTGCATTAATTGTGGGTAGGAAAATTGTTTCCATACATTCTTTGGCAACGGCATCGGTGTAATAGGGGTTGGGGGCTATGGTGCCCATGCCGCCTGTGTTAAGACCGGTATCGTTATCGCCTGCACGCTTATGGTCCATAGAAGAAACCATAGGCACTACCGTTTCGCCGTCGGTAAAGGCAAGAACTGATACCTCGGGGCCGGTTAAAAATTCTTCAATAACAATGCTGTCGCCACTGGCACCAAACTGTTTGTCTTGCATAATGGACTTAACAGCCTTTATGGCATCTTCGCGGGTTTCGGCAATTATTACACCCTTGCCGAGTGCCAAACCATCGGCCTTTATAACGGTTGGAATGGGGGCAGTTTGCAAATATTTGGTGGCACTTTCGGCATTTGTAAACACCTCGTACTCGGCAGTGGGAATATTATACTTTTTCATAAGGTTTTTAGAAAAAACCTTGCTGCCTTCAATAATTGCAGCGGCCTTGTTTGGACCAAAGCAAGCTATGCCCTTTTGCTCTAAAGCGTCAACGCAACCCAGCACAAGCGGGTCATCGGGTGCCACAACGGCGTAATCTATGTCGTTTTGTGCTGCAAAATCGGCAATTTTTTCTATTTCTTTGGCGCCAATATTTACAAGTGTGGCATCTTCTTGCATGCCTGCGTTACCGGGAAGGGCGAAAATTTCGGTAATATTTTTGTTTTCTTTTAATTTTTTTATAATAGCGTGCTCACGTCCGCCGCTACCTACAACTAATACTTTCATTAATAAACCCCTTTAAATTAATGGTGGAAAAGCCTCATGCCTGTAAATGATAATGTCATGTTATACTTATTACAACAATCTATTACGGCATCGTCGCGTATTGAGCCGCCGGGCTCGGCAATATATTTAACGCCGCTTTTATGGGCTCTTTCAATGTTGTCGCTAAACGGGAAGAAGGCATCGGAGCCTAGGGCTACGCCATCTATACCCTGTAAATAT
>JAFSIN010000016.1 GCA_017439765.1 Clostridia bacterium
ACAGGCTAGCGTTCTAACCAGCTGAACTACCAGGCCACAAATGGTGGGAACAACAGGGCTCGAACCTGTGACCCTCTGCTTGTAAGGCAGATGCTCTCCCAGCTGAGCTATGCTCCCACTTCTGTGCCACGCTGGTGCTGCTCAGTGCAACTTACCGGCGACAAGCATTATATTACCACAACCAAAAGGTTTTGTCAACACTTTTTTTAAGTTTTTTTAATTTTTTTCTAACGCTTTTAGTTCGGATTTTGTAAAGGTATAGGTCTTGTCGCAAAAGTGGCATTTTATTTCGGCTTTTGGCATTTCTTCGGCCATTTGGTGAAGCTCGTTTTGGCCCATACTTATTAACGCTTTTTCTATTCTTTGCCTGCTGCAATTACATTTATATGTTGTTTCTTGCGAATAAAGAACCTCTACCTCGAAATTTTTTAGCGCTTTTTTAATAATTTCTTCGGGCGACATTCCATTAGTTAACATTTGAGTTACCGATGGTATATCTTTAATGCCCTCTTCAAGTTTATTAATGGTTTCTTCTTCGGCTGCGGGTAAAAGCTGAATAATGTAACCGCCCGCTGCTTTAACGGTTAAATCAGGGTTAACAAGCACACCCAAAGCGCAAACTGTTGGGGTTTGCTCACTCAAGGCATAATAGGCGGTAATATCTTCGGCAATTTCGCCCGAAACAAGCGGTACCATACCGTTATAGGGCTCTTTAAGGCCTAAATCTTTAAGAACATATATATTGCCGTTTTTACCAACAGCGCCGCCAACATCTAATTTTCCTTTTTCATTAAGGGGCAGTTCAACTACAGGGTTGGTAACATATCCCCTAACATCGCCGTTAGCGTCGGACACGGCTATTACCGAACCAATCGGGCCGCCACCTGCAATGCGCAGAGTTATGGAATTATCTTTTCCCTTTAGCATATTGCCCATTATTGAGGCTGCTGTTAAAAGCCTGCCAAGTGCTGCGGTAACCACGGCCGAAGTGTTATGAATTTGTTCGGCTGCGGCAACAATATCGGTAGAATCAAGTGCGGTGGCCATAACCTGACCGTTGCTTGTAATGCATCTAACTAATTTCCCCATATTTAAACCTTTCGTGTAACATAAATTATTCTTTCGCTGTCGCTTTTAGGGGCGACAAAGGTGTTTTCGCCATAAATAGCCTCAATTTTAAGCCCTGCCTTTTTTAAGGCTTTTTCTAATTGAGCGCCGGTGTAAGCGCGTTCGAAAAACGTTTCGGTAAAACGGTTATAATTTTGGCCGTTATTATAAAAGAAATCTAAAGTGATTTGGGTAGAATTTTTTTGCTTAATAAATTTATTTTGCCAAGAGCAAAACAGATTGTCGGTTTCGTAAATAAAGGTGTTATCGGCTAAAACCGTGCTGTGTTTATAAAGCGTGTTAACATCGAACACAAACAACTTGTTTGGTTCTAAAAACAGTGAAATTTTAGCAAAACTTTGGCAAAGTTCGGAATAATCGGTAATGTGATTAATGCTGTCGAGGCAGCAAACGGCGCCATTAACCGTGCCATATAATTCTAAATTAGCGGCAGATTGGTTTAAAAAAAGTATATTAAGATTTTGCTCAACAGCTTTTTGGCGTGCAACACTTAGCATTGAGTCTGAAATGTCGGCCCCAATAACATCTATGCCCTTTTTAGCAAACTCGACCGAAAATGAGCCGGTGCCGCAAGCAACATCTAAAAGTAGGGTTGGTAAAGAATCGTGTTTTTTGAAAATTTTACATAAATAATCGGTTCGTTTTTTATAATTAACGTTGGTTGTTAACGCATCATAAAACAAAGCAAAATTATTATACACCTTTACTCCCCCTTTTTTAATTTACCTATAAATTTTAACACCTTAAGCCATTAAAGTCAATAAAATAAAAAGGCGGAAAATTCCGCCTTTTTATTTATTTTTCCATTAATTCTTTAAACTCGGCGCCATCAATTTTTTCTTTTTCAACCAAAAGTTTGCCAAGTTCGTAAAGTTTATTTATGTTAGCCTTTAAAATTTCTTCGCCGCGTTTATAGGCATTGGTTACAATGCGTTTAACCTCGGCATCAATTTTAGCAGCTACCTCGGGCGAGCAATTATTGGTGTGGCCGTAATCGCGGCCTAAGAATACATCTTCGTTTTTATTGCCGTAAAGAATAGGGCCTAGTTCTTCACTCATACCAAATCTTACAACCATATCTTTGGCAATTTTAGTAGCGCGTTCAATATCGTTAGAAGCGCCGGTAGAAATATCGTCGCCCGTTAGGGATTCGGCAATCCGACCGCCTAACAGCATAACAATTTCTTCTTCCATTTCTTTTTTATATTTAGTAAATTTATCTTCTTTAGGCAAAGAAACGGTAATGCCAAGCGCCATACCACGCGGAACAATGGTAATGTGGTGGATGTCGTCTTGGGTTGGCAAAAAGTAACCTGTAATGGCGTGGCCGGCCTCGTGATAGGCGGTGTTCAGGCGTTCTTTTTCGCTCATAACACGGCTTTTCTTTTCGGTTCCGGCAATAACCTTAAGGGTTGCTTCTTCAATTTGTTGCTGAGTAATGGCCTTTAAGCCTTTGCGGGCCGAAAGCAAGGCGGCCTCGTTTAAAAGATTTTCCAAATCGGCGCCGGTAAAACCGGGTGTAGATTTTGCAATAGTAGATAAAGAAACATCGGGGCCCAAAGGTTTTGAACGAGAGTGAACCTTTAAAATTTCCTCACGGCCTTTAACATCGGGGTAATTAACGGTAACCTGACGATCGAATCGGCCGGGGCGCAACAAAGCTTTATCAAGAATATCGGGGCGGTTGGTTGCAGCAATAATAATTACGCCATCGTTAGCGCCAAAACCGTCCATTTCCACAAGCAATTGGTTAAGGGTTTGTTCGCGTTCATCGTGGCCACCGCCAAGACCGGCACCGCGTTGGCGGCCAACGGCATCAATTTCATCTATAAACACAATGGCAGGTTGGTTTTTCTTGGCCTCTTCAAAAAGGTCGCGCACACGAGAAGCACCAACACCCACAAACATTTCAACAAAATCGGAACCCGAAATGCTAAAAAACGGAACTCCGGCCTCGCCCGCTACTGCACGAGCAAGCAGGGTTTTACCCGTGCCGGGAGGGCCCACTAAAAGCACACCTTTAGGTATTCTGGCGCCAAGTTCGTTAAATTTGGCAGGGCTTTTTAAAAATTCAACAATTTCTTGAAGCTCAGCTTTTTCTTCATCGGCTCCGGCAACATCAGCAAAGGTGGTTTTGCGTTTATCGTTAGCCTTTTTAAATTTGGCTTTACCAAAGTTTAAGGTTTTGTCGGCTCCCATACCGCCACCCATTCTGCGCATTATAAATATCCAGAAGAATATCATAACGCCAAACATAATAATGGTTGGCAATAAATCTACAATCCAAGAAGCAGCGCTACCGCTTTTGTAGTCGTGCTTAATAATCATATCGGGATTAGTTTCGCGGTTTTGGGCGTTAATTTGCATTACCGATTCGTTAACATCGTTATAAAAAATTGATGGGTCGGCAACGGTATAACGATACCTTTGACCATCGGCACGTTTAACATAAACAAGTTCGCCGCTATATAAATTCAACTGATATTCCGACACCTCGTTATTAATTATCATTTCAACGATTTCGTAATAACGGGTTTGTGAATTTTTGTTGCCGACAAAACTTGTTGCAGCAATAGCGGCTATTATTATAATGGGTATTGCAATATATAACAGCACACTTTTAAAGTTTTTCTTCATTTAATACAATCCTTTCAACTACTTTTGGTAAACCTGGGGTTTAAGCACACCAACATATGGTAAATTACGGTATTTTTCGGCATAATCGAGGCCATAACCCACAACAAACTCGTTAGGCACCTGTGTGCCAACATAATCGGCCGTGATTTCGGTTTGGCGGTTTTCGGGCTTATCTAAAAATGCGCAAATTTTAAGGCTTTTTGCACCGCGGCATTTAAGAACCTCGGTTATACTTTTTAGCGATAAACCCGAATCTAAAATATCTTCAACAATTAAAATATCGTACCCTTCTGGGTTAATATCTAAATCTTTTTTAAAACTAACGGCACCTGAAGATTGGGTGGAATTTTTATAAGAAGATACCGCCATAAAATCTATGGTGCATGGTATGGTAATTTCACGCATTAAGTCGCCCATAAAAACAACTGCGCCCTTTAAAACACTCACTAATAAAAGTTTTTTTCCTTCATAATCTTTAGAGATTTGCCTGCCGAGCCGTTGGCAAATTTCTTTAATTTCGGATTCACTAACTAAAATTTTCTCAATATCCTTTTCCATAATACTATTCCCCTAAATTAGTTTTGAATTAATTATTAAGTAATTTTTTGTTGAGCCTGAAGGTAAAACTCGCTCATCTATACCTATGCCGTGTACCCAAATTGGCCCTAAATTATCGGCCATTACGGGCAAAAACGGGCGTTGGCAATTACTGATTTTATATTCGTTATAAAGTTTTTTAAAAGTTTTGGTAACACCCTTTTTGGCAAGGCGTATTTTATCGCCCTCGATTCTGGTTCTAATAACCGGTTCGCCAACTATTTTATCATAATCTAAACAGTTTTTTAAAAACAAACTGTTAACTTTTTTAATATTTTCGTATTCTTGGCGGGTTATTTTTTTAAAAGTTACCGAATATTCGGGTATTTTTTGGTTTTTAAAGGCGCAGCAAATACCGTTTTCAACATTAATTATGGTTTTGCCCTGCAAAACTATTTGGCCGTTGCCCGATAAAATAATTTTATAAATATCATCAATATTAACAACCGAAATGTTTTTAAGTTTTAAAAAATCCAAATATTTTTTAATAACACGCCTTGCTACCGCTTTGTGGCTCTTAACAATCGGTTTAATATTTAAACTATTATTATTTAAACATTTTAAAAACAGTTCTTGGCTTATGCTTTCTAAATAATTGTTTTCGGATTGTAAAATATCAATAGTTTTTAAAATATTACCTTCAAACGAGGCATTAATTTCTTTTAAAACAGGAATAACCTTGTGCCTTATTTTATTGCGGGTATAAATATCTTCAAAATTTGTGCTGTCATTAACATAAGCGATGTTGTTTTTTTGGCAATATTCTTCAATATTTGTTCTGGTGCAAAAAATAAGCGGTCTTATAAAATTATCCCTGACCGGTGGTATACCGCAAAGCCCCTTTGCTGCGGTGCCACGCGTTAGGTTAAAAATAACCGTTTCGGCCGAATCACTTGCGGTGTGGGCGGTTGCCACCAAGCCGTTATTTGCAGCTCGTTTTAAAAATTCATATCTCATGCGTCTTGCGGCAAGCTCGGTGCTTTCTTTTGTTATTGCACACTCAGCATTAATGTCTACCCTTTCGCAAATAAGTTCTACGCCTAATTTTTGGCAAAGGGTTTTAACAAAAATTTCATCACGTTCGGATTCCCCACCCCTTAACATATGGTTAAGGTGGGCCGCCTTAACATTAAGGTTGTATTTTTGCTTTAACTCTAACAAAACATACAACAAACAAACCGAGTCGGCCCCACCCGAAAGTGCGACCGTAACACAGTTTTGTTTTAGCATATTATATTTAGTTATTGCTTTTTCAACCTTTTTTAGCATTATCTGAATACATCCTGTGAAGAAAATCTTGTAAACTGGCCATCCCAATGCAAATCTACTGTGGTTAATTCGCCATGGCGGTTTTTAGCAACAATACACTCGGCTTTGTTCGGGTCTGATTGCTCGTCGCTATCGGCCTTTTCGGAATCATAATAGGTTTCACGGTATAGGAATAAAACAATATCTGCATCTTGCTCAATAGAACCCGATTCACGCAGGTCGGAAAGTGCAGGTCGGTGTGATTTACCCTTGGTTTCGGTTCCACGGGAAAGCTGAGCACAGGCTAATACCGGCACCTTTAAATCTTTGGCCATTATTTTTAGGTTTCTTGTAATATCCGACACCTCTTGAACACGGTTTTCGGTTCTCTTGGCCGACTGCATTAAACCTAAATAGTCAATTATAACAAGGTCCACTTTTTTCATACGACGTAATTTTGCCTTCATTTCGGGCACTGTTATGTTAGATGATTCATCTAAATAAATATTAACCCCCGATAAATGTTGACCTGCATTGCCAAGCCTTGTCCATTCATCTTGCGAAAGCTGACCTGTGCGCAATTTTGTGCTCTCTATTGATGCTTCGTTAGAAAGCAAGCGCTGGGCAATTTGGTCGCGAGTCATTTCAAGTGAAAAGAAGCAAACTGTTTTGCCTTTAAGGGCTACATTCCTTGCTATGTTTAAAGCAAACGAAGTTTTACCCATACCTGGTCTGGCGCCTAAAATAATAAGGTCAGATTTATTTAAACCTGTAATAACTCTGTCAAGGTCGCCTATTCCGGTGGGAATACCAATAAACTCGTCTTTAGTTTCGGGGTCAGTAATTTTGGTAAGACGGTCGTAGGTTTCGCCTTCTATAACATCTTTAATATGTGTAAGGCCCGAAATATCGCGGCCTTGGCGGATTTCGAAAATGCGTTGCTCGGCCGAATCAAGCATACGAGAGGTATCAACAACATTTTCGTTGGCATCTTTAATAATATTTTGCGCCGCTAAAATAAGCGAGCGGATATAGTACCTTTCGCGCACAATAGATGCATATGTAATAATATTAGCAGCCGATGGCACCATATTAACCAACTGAGTAATATAGGCCTTGCCGCCGGCTTCATCGTAACTGCCGGTTTCTTTAAGGCGTTCAAGCAAGGTTACATAGTCTATAGTATTGCTTAATTGGTACATACTTTCGAGCGTTTTGTAAATTTCGCGGTGTTGCGGAATATAAAAATACTCAGGTTTAATAGAACTTGCAATTTGGTCTAAACTGGTAGGGTCTATAATAATAGCACCCAAAACCGATTGTTCGGCCTCCACCGAATATGGTAATTTTGCGCTGTCGAGTTCAAATATATTTCTTTCTTCAGCCATAATTATCTCCTACTTTATTCCGGTTTAACCTCAACCGTAAATTTTGCTGTGATTCCGTTATATAATTTAATCTCGGCGGTATATTCGCCGTATGATTTAATGTCGGCTACAGTTAATTTCTTTTTATCTAACTGAATGTCAAGGGTGTTCTTAACAGCGGCGGTAATCTCTTTAGAAGTTACCGCGCCAAAAAGTTTACCATTAGCGCCTGCCTTAGCCGTAATGCTAATTCTTTTATCTTGCAATTTATTTGCAAGTTCGGTGGCGGCTGCCTTTTCTTCTTGAATGTGGTGGGCTTTGGCATCTTCGCGGCTTTTAAGCTCGGCTAGTGATGCATTGTTGGCCTCTACCGCTAAATTTTTGGGGAATAAAAAGTTGCGGGCGTAGCCATCGCTAACATTGCAAAGGTCGCCTTTTTTGCCCTGGCCTTTAACATCTGCCAATAAAATAACCTTCATAAATTTTCACCTTTTCTTTACTTAAATTTCCATAATAATCGGCAAAATCATAGGGCTGCGGTGGGTTCTGTCGTAAATAAATTTTGAAACACCGTCGCGCAGTTTAATTTTAATGCCGTTCCAATCGTGTGTGCCCGAAATATAGCATCTTTCTAAAATATCGCAGGCAAGCGAATTAACATTTTTCATAAGTTCTTCGGATTCTTTAACATAAACAAACCCGCGTGATACTACCTCGGGGCCCGACACTACCTCGCCGGTAACTGAATCCATAGTTAAGGTTATAACAATTATTCCGTCTTCGGCTAAATGTTTGCGGTCCCTTAAAACAATGCTGCCAACATCGCCAACACCTAGGCCATCAACTAACACACGGCCCGCAGGCACCGACTCGACAACCTTAATTTGTTTTTCGTTTAACTCAATAACATTGCCAATTGTGGCAATTAAAATATTGCTATTTTGAATTCCCAAACTTTTTGCGATTTCGGCATGTTTTATTAAATGCTTGTGTTCGCCGTGCACAGGAATAAAATATTTTGGTTTAACAAGGCTCATAAGCAGCCTTAATTCTTCTTTGCAGGCGTGGCCCGAAACATGCACATCGTACATTTTTTCATAAACCACATTTGCGCCGCGCTTCATAAGGCCATTAATAACCTTGCTGACTAATTTTTCATTACCCGGTATTGGTGTGGCCGAAATAATAATCATATCGTTAGGTATAATATCAACATTTCGGTGCTCGCCCGAGGCAATGCGGTGCAGAGCCGAAAGCGGCTCGCCCTGTGAACCCGTGGTTATAATAACAAGTTTTTCGGGTGGGTATTTTTTAATAGATTCAATATCTATTAGCACGCCATCGGCTACCTTTAAATAGCCAAGCTCGGCGGCGGTGTTAACAACATTTATCATGCTGCGGCCCGAAAC
>JAFSIN010000017.1 GCA_017439765.1 Clostridia bacterium
CGCAACAACATAGGCTCCGGCATGGCAATGGATTTTTATTTTGCAGCCTATGATTATTGTATTAACAACTTTAACCTTCATAAAGAAATTTTTGTTCACGGTGGCTCAATGGGTGGCATAACCAGCACCAACTTTGTTTTAAGCAAAAAGGTGCCTGTTATTGCTCAAACCTGTTTCTGCCCCGTTTTAGACACATACAACGAAATGTTCTTGCACCCGTGGTGCGATGGCCTTCCAAAATTTGCAATGGGCAAAATTTTCTCGTTTGAAAAAGACGACGAAGGCAATTACATTTACGATGAAGAAAAATTAAGGCCATATAACCCAATGCAGAGCACCGTTGTTCACCCCTGCCCGATTTATTTCTGCCAATGCGAAAACGATAATGTTGTTTCGCCCGAAATTACCAAACAATATATTGAACGGGCAAAAAGCCAAGGTGTTGAGACCCAGTTGGTATTATTCCCCGAAGGTGGCCACGAGCCGCAAGATTACGGCGAGCCACTTAAAGAGGTTAGCGGTATAGATGTGTTCGAGGGCGAAAAATTAGAAATAAGGCCCGGTGTTGAAGGCGCATTCGTTTGGATTAACAGCCGCAACAAATAAGAATAAAAACAAAAATAGAGTTCTTTGAGAACTCTATTTTTTTATTTTAACCATTTAAACTCTGCCACATATTATGTTATAGAAGTTTTATCTTCAAATCTTTTTGAAACGGAGGCTAATATATGGCAGATTTTAACATAAACAACGAAAATTGCGATTTTAAAGAGGCCTGCTGCATAGATGCCGGAAGAATTTATGATTCTTGCTGCGACAGAGATTGCCTTGAAGATTTGCGTTGCTTTTTCACTGCCGATGCTCAGGCTAAAATTAACCAAGCCAAGAGCGTTAAATTGCGTTCGGCCGAGGTGGTAAGCGCCAGCATAGATGTAGAACCCGTTAATTTTAACAGGGGATTTTTCTCTTGTGATATTACATTCTACTTTGTTGTTGAGTTAGAGGTTTGCTTGTCTAACCACGGTTGCCCAAGCATTGTTAAGGGTGCCACCTGTTTTAACAAACGTGTGATTTTATTTGGCAGCGACGGCAACGTTAAGGTATTTACCAGTGCAATAGGGGCAAAGGGTTGCTTTAAAACAACCGAAAACACCTCGAATATGCCACGTTGCGTGGTGCAGAGTGTTGACCCTGTAGCGTTATCGTCAAGGTTAGGCGTTGTTAGGGATTGTTACGAAAATGTTTGTGCCTTCCCAAAAACCGTTACCGATATTTTAGGCGGACCTATTGTAACCGATATTCCTGCTTGCTCGCCAACGGTATATGTAACCCTTGGATTATTTACCGTTGTGCAACTTATTAGGCAGGTTCAAATGCTTATACCGGTTTATGATTTTTGCATGCCCGAAAAACAATGTACCGACACCACCGACCAACCCTGCGATGTGTTTAAGAAAATTAAATTCCCTACCGACGATTTCTTCCCACCAAGACCTTACGACATCAGTGATGGCTGCGGCTGTGGCTGTAACGAAAATTAAGGATAAAGCAAACCCCCAAAGAAAACTTTGGGGGTTTAGGTTTAACTATTTGTAACTGGAAAGGTCTAAGTGTTTGAAGGTGCTAAAAAATTCTTTGAAATAATCCACCGTTTTTTGTACTCCGCCAACACTTGCGCTTTCGAAGTTAATTGGCATAACGGGGTCGTGCACGCTAAGGCGCAGCAACATCCAACCAAACGGGGTGGTGATTCTAATGCCTTCGCGGTTGTCGTCGGCAATAATGCAGTCGGGTTTTTGCTCGGCAAATTTTTGCAGTTCGGTTATAACCTGGTTGCCATATTCTTTAAAATCGGGAGTGGTTATATTAAGGCGGATTTCTCTTTCTTCGGCCGGCATTTCAAGGTTTTTAAGCAACAAGTCAAAATCGTTACCCTTGGCAAGTTCAACAACAATTTTGGTGGCTAAATATGCGCCGTCGTCCAAGAAATAATTTTCCCTAAGGGCTGCGTGGCCGCTGGTTTCAATGGCCAATGGGCAGTTTATGCCCTGATTACATAGTTCTATTGCTTTGTTAATAACATTTTTATAGCCGCGTTTGTAACGGTAATGCTTACCGCCAAGTTCGCAGTTAATAAACTTTTTAAGGCCGTCGGATGTTACCGAATCGGTAACTATGGTGGCGCCTTCGTTGCCCTGCATTGCTATTATTGCGGCCAGTGCTATAAGGCGGTTGCGGTTAATTTCGTTGCCGTTTTTATCCACACAACCTGCGCGGTCAACGTCGGTGTCAAAAATAATGCCTAAATCGGCCTTGTTGTTTTTAACGGCTGCACAAATGCTTTGCATGGCCTGTTTGTTTTCGGGGTTGGGAATGTGGTTGGGGAACATTCCGTCGGGCTCTAAAAATTGGCTGCCTGTAATGTCGGCACCAAGCGGTTTTAACACATTTTCGGCATAAAATCCACCTGCGCCGTTGCCGGCATCTACAATAATTTTATAATTTTTAAGCGGCAGGCTTTCGGCCGTTTTGTTAAGTGAAGTGCAAATAATATCCCTTAATATTTCGGCATATGTATTCATAAAATCAATTTTGGTTACCTTGCCGTCGCTAATTGGCAGGTGTGTGCCCACATTTGCTAAGTCAACAATTTCGGCAATATCGGGCGAATCTAACCCGCCGTTTTTAGTGAAAAATTTAAGTCCGTTACGGTCGAACGGGTGGTGTGAAGCCGTAATTTGAATGGCGGCATCGCAGTCGGCCTTTACGGTGGTCATAAACATTGCAGGGGTTGAAGAAAGCGAACAATCCAAAACATTAACACCCGCCAATAAAAGTTGGCTTAATGCAGCCGCCTTAATGTCGTTGGCTGTTATTCTCGAATCGTGCCCAATAGAAATTGTAAGCTCGTGGCCGGGTTTGTTTAGTTTTTTGCTTAGCCAAAAAACAAATGCGGCCGTAATATCTTTAACGGCATTTTCGGTTAAATTAACGGTATTCCCACCCTTGTCGCTGGCAATACCTCTAATGTCGGTGCCGCTTTTAAGCTCGTTATAATTCATAAAAAAATCTCCTTTAAAGCATACCGCTAAAATATGCGGCAGTGAAATATCCAATGGCAACCAAAACAATTGCAGCTGCAGTTATTGCCATAGTTTTTAAAAATAATAATTTATTCTTTTTCATAATACCATCTCCAAAAGGTATTATGCCCTTTGCAAAAATTTACATACATTACTTTAAGGGGGCAAAAATGAAAAGTCTAGTTAAAAAAATTATTATTACCGAATTTTTAAATGGCGACGAAATGCTTAACGGAATAGAAACTATTTATAGGTGCATTTTGGGCCATAAGGTAAAAAGCAACCTATATTTTTACAATAATAAATATAGGTTGGTTTTTATGTGTAATGTAGATTTACCAAAATTGCCCGAAAATATTTTTATATTAAATAATACAAAATTAGAATTAGCCAAAACCCAAGAATATGGCAAATTAATTGTTAAAAATAATGCCATAAATAAAATTGGCAAATGGCTTATTTAAGCGCTTTAATTTCTTTGGCGGTGGCCTTCATGTCGGGTGAGGCGAAAATATAGTTGCCGGCCACCAAAACACCGGCCCCTGCATTTACAGCAAGCGGTGCGGTTTCTTTGTTAATTCCACCGTCAACCTCGAGCTCTGTGTTAAGGCCCAAACGGTTAATTTCGGCGCGCAAAATGCTCAGCTTATTAAGTGCTTCGGGCATAAATTTTTGACCGCCAAAACCAGGTTCCACGCTCATAACCAGCACCATATCGCAAAGGGGCAAAAATTCAAAAATTTGCTCTGGGGCGGTGCAGGGTTTAATGGTTAGGCAAGATTTACAGCCTAAATTTCTGATTTCTTTTAAGGTTTCGGCCACGGGTGAGCCTGCTTCAAAATGAAAGCCTAAATAATCGGATACGGCGGCAAACTCTTTAATATAGCGGTGGGGGCGGTCTATCATTAAATGCACGTCCAATGGTAAATTAGTGTGTTTTTTAATTGAGTTTATAACCGGTACACCAAACGAAATATTAGGAACAAAAATGCCATCCATTACATCTAAATGCAGCATATCAGCCCCTGCGGCTTCGAGCCTTTCAATATCGTTTTTAAGGGTTAAAAAATCGGCCGTCAAAACCGAGGGTGAAAGCTTAACCATAAAATATCCCCCTATAATTTATTACAATGTTATTTTAATATATAAGACATTTTTTGTCAATGCAAGCGGTAGGTTTTAGCATAAATTTTAAAAAAATGCAAATAATTTTAAAAAAGGAGGTTTTTTATGATAGAACAAGATACTATTAAATTGCTGCGTGAATGTGATGCCGGGGTGAAAATGGGTGTTTCATCTATAAACGATGTTATTGACAAGGTGCAAAATGACGAATTTAAATCTGAACTTGCTGATTGCAAGGAAAAACACAACCAACTTCAAAAAGAAATCGACAAATTGTTAAGCCAATACCACGACGACGGCAAGGAACCTAATATTATGGCACAGGGTATGTCGCAGATGAAAACAAGTTTTAAACTTATGGTAGAAAAAAGCGATAACACCATTGCCGATTTAATGACCGATGGCTGTAATATGGGTGTAAAATCGCTTAATAGGTATTTAAACGAATATAAAGCGGCCGATGAGGTGTCAAAAGATATTACCAAAAGGTTAATTAATCTTGAAGAAAAATTGGCCATTCAAATAAGAAAGTTTTTATAAAGTGCGGTTTCCGCACTTTTTTATTTTTAAAATTAAAATATTGTGTTGTTATTATTTTTGTGGTATTATATA
>JAFSIN010000018.1 GCA_017439765.1 Clostridia bacterium
TTGTGTATATTTTCTAACCGACAATCTGTTTTTGGCAAATTATAAAACATCCTTATTCTTTACTCATGTTTATTTTATAAAATAAATATATAAAAATTTTTTAAAAATGTAAAGAAAAAATAAAAATCCCTGCACAAGCAGGGATTTTTTTGCCGTTAATTTTAAAAAATTAGCAGCAGCCGTTGTTACCACAACCGTTATCACAACCGCCATTACCGCCGCAGCAGATGAGAAGAAGGATTACTATAAGAATCCAAGTGCAGTTGTTACCGCCGAAAGAATTGCAACACATTTTACAGACCTCCTTTCAACTACTTTATTCTATGCCGAAAAATTTTTTGTGTTACACAAAAAAGTGTTTGACTTTTTTTGACCTTTGTGTATAATAATAATTAGAAGGTCAATTAAAGTCAAACGAAAGGGATAAATTAAATGCGATTAAGTGATTTAATAACCGAAGAAATTATAAAATTGTTAAACAGTTCAGAAGACAATACAGCCGAAATTCAGCGTAACGAGTTTGCAGGCTTAATGGGTTGTGTGCCCAGCCAAATTAACTATGTGTTGTCTTCGCGTTTTACACCCGAGCACGGCTATATTATAGAGAGTAGGCGTGGCGGCGGCGGATATATTCGCATTAAAAGGGTAACTTTAAACCGTTCTTCTGCCGTAATGCACATAATAAATTCGCTTGGCACTGCAATAGATGCTTTTTCGGCGCGTATACTTATAGAAAATTGTTTGCAATCATCTTTAATTAACGATGAAACCGCCAGAATTTTTAAGTCGGTTGTGGCCGACACTGCGCTTCGTACCGTTCCAATGGAATATCGCGACGAATTGCGGTCGGCGCTGCTTAAGCAAATGCTTTTAACACTACTTTAAGGGGGAAATATTATGTTATGTGAAAACTGCGGTAAAAACACCGCTACAACCCATATAAAAAAGGTGATTAACGGGGTTTCAACCCAAAAATATTTATGTGGCAGTTGCGCAGCCAAGTTGGGCTTTACAGGTCTTGGCAGTGGCAGCATTGCCGGGATGTTGTCGTCATTTTTGGGCGATATGCTAACCGAAAATGCAGGTCTTAACACCAAAAGGTGCGCAGGTTGCGGCACCAGTTTTAGCGAGATTATCGAGTCGGGCAAGGTGGGCTGTGCCCAGTGTTATAGCGAATTTTATAACGATTTATTGCCATATATTAAAAGGGTACACGGCAGTGTAAAACACATTGGCAAGGTGCCCAACAGCGCACCGCTGGCCGTGGCAGAACCCAACCGTATAGCGCTTTTAAAGCAACATTTAAATGACCTTGTTGCCCGTGAAGAATTTGAAGCCGCCGCCAAAGTGCGCGACGAAATTAAAGAATTAGAAGCAAAGGAGATGCAATAATGGCTAATTGGTATAACGAAATAGGACCGGAATCGGACATTATAGTTACCTCACGCATAAGATTAGCCCGCAACATTACAGGGTTTCCTTTTCCTTCTAAAATGAGCGAGCAACAAAGGGCCGAGATGACCCAAAAGGTAAAAAAAGCGTTGCTTGAAATTAACGCTCCTTTTGCCAAAAATTTAAGGTATATTGATATGGGCGATGTGCCCGAGCGTGAAGTTTATGCCATGGTGGAGCGCCATATAATAAGCCCCGAGTTTGCTGGTTCTAACAGCACACGCGGCATAATAATTTCTGAGGATGAATCGGTTTCGGTGATGATTGGCGAAGAAGACCACCTTAGAATTCAGGTTTTAAAAACAGGCCTTAATTTAAAAGAGGCTTACGACATTGCCGAAAGGTTAGACACATTGCTTTGCCAAAAATTAGGTTTTGCATATAACAGTGAACTTGGTTTTTTAACCGAATGCCCAACCAACATTGGCACAGGGCTTAGGGCTTCGGTAATGATGCATTTACCAATGCTTGATTATTCTTCGGCCGTAAGGGAACTTACCGAATCGGTTAATAAAATTGGGTTTACAATGCGCGGCCTTTATGGCGAGGGCAGCAACGCAGGGGCAAATTTATACCAACTTTCTAACCAAATCACTTTGGGAATAACCGAGCAAGACGCCCTTGATAACCTTGAGGCCATTGCAAAACAGTTTATTGCCAAAGAATTAGAGGCCCGCGAAAAAACCGATAAACAACTTTTAGAAGATGAAATTTTCAGGGCCTTTGGAATTTTAAAAAATGCACGACTTTTAAGCAGCAAAGAAATGCTAAGGCATTTATCGTTGATTAAATTAGGTGTTAGCATGGGCATAATTAATATAGATGCTTCCCTGCCCATAAAATTATTAGTAGAAGGCCAACCCAATATGTTAATGCGTGCGTTTGGCGAATTAGATTCTCGCGAGCGCGACATAAAAAGGGCGAGCTTTATAAGGGAAGCCTTGTAATGTAATTTAATTTTAAGAGGTGCTTTAAATGAAATATAATTTTAACGGGTTTACCCAAAAGGCCAACGAGGCCTTAAACCTAGCAATAAGCTCGGCAGAATTAATGGGGCACACTTACATTGGCAGCGAACACATTTTACTTGGAATTTTAAAGGGTGGCAGCGGTGTTGCCTCGACAATACTTGTAAAAAACAATATAACTGCCGAAAAAATTGAGGATTTAATTGTAAAAACCATTGGCAAGGGCAATGTTACAAATCTTTCGCCCGATTATTTTACCCAAAGGGCTAAAAAGGCCATCGAGGTTGCCACAAACGGAGCCTTTAATCTTAACAAAAAACAGGTTGGCACCGAACATTTGCTTATTGGAATTTTAAGCGAAAACGACAATTACGCCATTAGGTTTATAAACAAACTGGGCGTTGACGTTGCTTTTTTAACTTCGGCCGCACTTAATGCTGCAGGGGTGAGCAACGAATATAACGGCAACAGCAATTATGAAAACAAGAATGAGAACAAAAACAGCAAAACCCCAACCCTTGAAAAATTTGGTCGAGATTTAACCGAAGCCGCTAAAAACGGCAAAATCGACCCCGTTATTGGCAGGTCCGACGAAATTGAAAGGGTTATTCAAATTTTATGCCGCCGCCAAAAAAACAACCCCTGCTTAATTGGCGAGCCCGGTGTTGGTAAAACCGCCATAGCCGAAGGTTTGGCACTTAAAATTTCGCAAAACGATGTTCCCGAAATTTTGCTTAATAAAAGGGTTGTGTCGCTTGATTTAACAGGCATGGTGGCCGGCACAAAATATAGGGGAGATTTTGAAGAAAGAATTAAGGCGGTAATTGAAGAAGTTATTAAAAACCAAGATGTTATTTTGTTTATTGACGAAATTCACAACATTGTGGGTGCAGGTTCGGCCGAAGGCTCAACCGATGCCGCCAATATATTAAAACCATCACTCGCCCGAGGCGAAATGCAGGTTATAGGTGCCACAACGCTGAATGAATACCGCAAATATATTGAAAAAGACTCGGCCTTAGAGCGCCGCTTTCAGCCTGTAAATGTTGGCGAGCCCGGCACCGAGGATTCGATTTTAATATTAAAAGGATTAATTCAAAAATACGAACAACACCATTCGGTTAAATTTACCGAACAAGCTATTAAGGCAGCGGTAGAACTCTCAGCTCGTTATATAACCGACCGCTATTTGCCCGACAAGGCAATAGATTTAATTGACGAAGCGGGCTCTAAGGTGCGGCTTAAAAATTCGGTGGCCCCACAGGATATTAAAAATTTAGAGGCGCAAATTGCCGATATTTCCAAACAAAAAGAGGCCGCCATTAACAGTCAAGATTTTGAGTTAGCGGCAAACCTGCGCGACCGTGAGCGTGAACTCAATTTAAAATTAAACCAAAACCGCACCGAATGGAAGGGCGAAACCGCCAACGGTGTTGTGGATGCCGAAGATATTGCCAATATTGTATCGGCCTGGAGTGGAGTTCCGGTTACACAGTTAACCGAGTCCGAAAGCCAAAGACTTCTTAATTTAGAAAATGTTTTACACGGCCGCATTGTTGGTCAGAACGAGGCCGTTAAGGCAGTTTCCAAGGCAATACGCCGCGGCAGAGTCGGCCTTAAAGACCCAAACAGGCCAATAGGCTCGTTTATATTTTTAGGCCCCACGGGTGTTGGCAAAACCGAGCTTTGCAAAGCCTTGGCCGAGGCCATGTTTGGCAATGAATCGGCAATAATAAGGCTGGATATGTCGGAATATATGGAAAAACACACCGTTTCACGCTTGATTGGTTCGCCACCCGGCTACATTGGATTTGAAGAGGGTGGCCAGCTTACCGAGCAGGTTAGAAAAAAACCATATTCGGTAGTGCTTTTTGATGAAATTGAAAAGGCCCACCCCGATGTTTTTAATATTTTATTGCAAATATTAGACGATGGCATCTTAACCGATTCGGCCGGACGCAAGGTAGATTTTAAAAACACCGTTATTATTATGACGTCTAACATTGGCGCCCGCCTTATAACCGAGAAAAAGCAAACCTTTGGTTTTGGCGTGGAACAAGACAACAACACCGATTACGACAATATAAAAAGCCTTGTAATAGCCGAACTTAAAAAGACCTTTAGACCCGAATTTTTAAACCGTATTGATGACACCATAGTTTTCCACAAATTAAACACCGAGCAAATAACAACCATTGCAAAAAATATGTTGGAAAATTTGGCTAAAAAACTTAAAAACCTTGGCGTCAAGGCCGAGTTCAAAGAATCTGCCGTGAGTGCCGTGGCAAACGAAGGGTACGATGCCGTTTATGGCGCCCGCCCCTTAAGGCGTGCAATACAAAATAATATTGAAGACAAATTAAGCGAATTAATGCTTGAAGGCACCATAAAAAAAGGCGATTCTGTTACCTGTTGTTACCAAAACGGCCAATATGTGTTTGAATAACAAAAAACCGCAGTTATTTTTTAACTGCGGTTTTTTAAACTTGAATTGTGTGTTAAAATTTGTTATAATAAAATGTATCTTTAAACTTGTTTTTCTAATAATATAGTTGGAGGACTGATGTTATGAAAAACAAGCAAAATGAAGATAAAAGCATTTTAGAAAATATTGAAGATTTTGGCACCGTCTGCCCCGAAAATTCGCCACATAAAATACAATGTATTGTAATTGTGGGTGAAATTGAAGGACACACTGCACTGCCCGAACAAAGCAAATCTACTAAATATGAGCATATTATTCCGTTGCTTGTTAATATAGAGCAAGATAATTCGATAGAAGGGCTTTTAATTATTTTAAACACCGTGGGCGGTGATGTAGAAGCAGGCTTAGCCATTGCAGAACTCATTTCCGGCATGAAAAAACCAACCGTTTCTTTGGTGCTTGGCGGTGGCCATTCAATTGGTGTTCCGCTGGCAGTTTCAGCAAAAAAATCGTTCATAGTGCCATCTGCCACCATGACCATTCACCCTGTTAGAATGAACGGGTTGGTGCTGGGTGTTCCACAAACCATGAACCACTTTGAACGAATGCAAAACCGCATTACCGAGTTTGTAACAAGCCACTCTGCCATTAATAGTGAGCGGTTCACAAAACTTATGATGAACACGGGCGAATTGGTTACCGATGTTGGCTCGGTTTTAAACGGCACAGCCGCCGTTAAAGAGGGGTTAATAGATTATTTAGGCTCGTTGTCAGACGCCATTAAAAAATTATATGAATTAATAGAAAATTAAGGGGTGTAAATATGGCTGCTAAAAAAAGGGGAAGGCCAAGGGGCAGCTCCACAGCAACAAAAATAGCAAACGAACGCAGAACAGCCGAAAATAACGCAAAAAGGCAGGTACTTTCAATAGTATGGTTTGCCGTTGCGGTGTTTTTAATGGCCGTTATTATAGTTCCGGGCGAAAATGCTTGGAACGGCTTACATAATATTATTTTTGGTATATTTGGTGTAACGGCGTATTTTTACCCGGTGCTGCTTGGGTTTGTTGCCATAATGTTTGCACTTAATAAGTTTTATGGCTCAATTTATGCTAAGGTGGTGGAATCGGGCATACTTGTTATGCTTGTGGGCGCTGCTGTAGATATTTTTACAAAACATAACGAAGCATTAACATTTTGGGAACATTTAAAAGGCGCCTATGTTTCGGGAGTTAGCATTAAAAGCGGCGGATTTTTTGGTGCCTTGTTGGGCCAACCGCTTTATCTGCTTTTTGGCAGAACAGGCGCAGTAATTACCATAATTTTATTGTTGTTTGTTATTTTAATGTTAATTACAGGCACCACCCTTATTGCCTTTTTTAAGGCAATGGCCAAACCCGTTAAGCACATTGAAGACCACGCAGGCGACGCATTTGCCCGCTTTGCCGAGGCGAAAAGCGAAAGCGTTAGAAAACAAAGGTCTCCGGTTGATATATCGGTGGACGATATTCCCGAAAAGCGCGAAAATGATAATTTAACATTAAGCGAAAAACAAAGAAAGGTTGTAGATGCCTATAATGGTAAAGATACAGCCGAACAACCCAAAATTGCCGACGCGTTGGCCGAAACCGCCAAAGAGGCACAAAAGGTGCCCGAACTTACCGAGGCCGAAAAATTGGCAGTTGAGCAAGAAATTGAAACTGCTCAGGCCAAAAACACTATGGTATTGGCCGATGACGATACATATAAATTCCCACCGCTATCACTCTTAAAGCCACCTGTTTTTGAAAATTCTGCTGCAACAGGGGCCGATTTAGACTCGACAGCCTCGCACTTGGTAGAAACCCTGCGCAGTTTTGGTGTTGAAACCCGCATTGTTGATATTAGCCGTGGCCCAACCGTAACCCGTTATGAGTTGCAGCCTTGCGCCGGTGTAAAAATAAGCAAAATTACAAACCTTGCCGACGATATTGCCCTAAACCTTGCTACAGCAGGGGTTAGAATAGAGGCCCCCATTCCTAACAAGGCTGCCGTTGGCATTGAGGTACCAAACAAACAAAGCAATGGTGTTGGTGTGCGTGAAATTTTAGAGTCGCCTTTATTCACAGGCTCTAAAAGCAAGCTTACCGTGGCGCTTGGCCGTGATATTGGCGGCAAGGCCGTTGTTACCGATATTGCTAAAATGCCGCACGGCCTTATTGCCGGCGCCACGGGTTCGGGTAAATCGGTTTGCATAAACTCAATTATTATGAGTATTTTATATAAAGCCACCCCCGAAGAAGTTAAACTGCTTATGATAGACCCAAAGGTTGTGGAACTTGGCATTTACAACGGTATACCGCATTTGTTGGTTCCCGTTGTTACCGACCCACGAAAAGCATCGGGTGCGCTTAGCTGGGCCGTTACCGAAATGGAAAAACGCTATGCTATGTTTGCCGAAACAGGCGTTAGAGATTTAACAGGATATAACAAATTTGCCGAAGAAAATGAAGACACCCCCAAAATGCCGCATATTGTTATTATTATTGACGAGTTGGCCGACCTTATGATGACCGCCCCCGGCGAAGTGGAAGATTCAATTAACCGCATTGCCGCCAAGGCTCGTGCCGCAGGTATGCACCTGCTAATAGCAACCCAAAGGCCGTCGGTAGATGTTGTAACCGGTGTAATCAAAGCCAACATACCCACCCGTATTGCCTTTGCCGTTTCGAGCCAGGTTGACAGCCGAACCATTTTGGATGTTGCCGGCGCCGAAAAATTGTTAGGCCGTGGCGATATGCTCTTTAACCCAATGGGCGCCTCTAAAGCAAGCAGGCTTCAGGGCTGCTTTGTGAGCGACGACGAGGTAGAGGCAGTTGTAAACTTTATTAAAGGCGACCATTCAAGCGATTATGACGAAAACGTTATGCACGAAATTGAACGCCAAGCCGCAATTGACAAAAAGCAAAAAACCGGACTTTCAGATGATGCGTTAGATGATGACCCAATGCTTTCGGCCGCAATTGAAACGGTTGTAGAAATTGGTCAGGCATCAACTTCACTTTTACAACGCAAGTTAAAGTTGGGTTATGCCCGTGCCGCAAGGCTAATAGATGTTATGGAAGAGAGAGGCGTTGTTGGCCCATATGAAGGCTCTAAACCACGCCAGGTGTTAATAACTAAAGAACAGTTATTAGAAAAACAGGCAGGGGAAGAAAGTTGATAAGGGCTTTAAATAAAAGGGCCAAAAGGGCCATATGTTTAGGAATAGTTGCTCTTATAATAATTATTGCCGGTAAGTTTTTTACCGGCAATAATTTTGGTGGAAACAATAATGACGATTTTATATCGGTTTTAAGCGTGGGCAATGGCGATAGCATTTTGGTTTGCAGCAACGGCTCAGTCACGCTGATAGATACAGGCGACCAAATGTATTCCCGCGAACTTGTAAGGAAAATAAGAGGATATGGCATAAATAGCATTGAAACCCTTGTTTTAACCCATTCTCACTCCGAACATATTGGCTCGGCCGAGTTTATTCTGTCTACACTAAAGGTTTAAAATATTGTTCTGCCCGAATTTAAAAGTGATGAAACACAGGATAATGAATTATTAAAAGAGTTGAATGACGCCGTTTCAAAAAGCAATGCCCAAAAATACATAGCCACACAGGGCATGGTTATAAATACGGGGGATATAGAATTTACCGTTTTGCAAAGTGATGCTAATCAACCCGACATTAACAACCGTTCAACCGTTTTGATGGCAAAGTTAGAGGGCAAAA
>JAFSIN010000019.1 GCA_017439765.1 Clostridia bacterium
AAACGACGAAACAATTTCTTTCAGCTAAAACAAAAAGGAGGTTTTAAAACCTCCTTTTTTATTTTGATTTAATTTTTTTAAATACAAACAACCCAACCAATGAAACTACGGCAATTAAAACAAACACAAGGCTAATTTGCCAAAAACTATTATTTTCGGTTGTGTTTTGAGGTTGTTCGGGTTGCTCGGGCTCGGGCGGTGGGATTAAACTGCGTTTTGTTACATTTTCAAATAAATCGGTTTTTAAAATATCGGCCCCCACGGTTGTGCGGTACAACCCAAAAACACCGGGCGCATATTTTGTAATTTGGGTTGCCTTGGTAATTTCGCCCTCTTTGCCGTTAAGCCAGGTTTTAAACCAGGTGCCTTGTTGGGTGCCGTGGCAGGCAAAACCTTCTTTCGAAATTTGAAAAGGGGTTTTGTTAAGCCCTTCAATTTCGGTGTCAAGGTCTAAAACAATTTGATTTTCTTTGTAAAGGTGTAAATAAAGTTTTGGAGTGTCCCATAGGCCGTAAAGTTCAAAAGAATTTGGGTGCGCAGCGCTGTCGTTGGCCTTAATTACCGCCTGCGTTAAAAGGTTTGAATTTAAAATATGTTGGCCGTGGCCGTATTCTCCCTTTAAATCGTGCCCTAAAATTACCAAGGGCTTGAATTTTCTTATTTGTTCTATTTGAAAATTAAGCGCATCTTCTTCGCTAAAACCTGCTTTTTTAAGGTTGGCAACCGCGCCTTCGTAACTTTCGGAATAGGCATCGGGTAAAAAACTAATCACAGGGTAACGCCTAACGCCCACCGCCCATAAACCGTCTAATAATTCGTGGCGGCGCAAAATGTTATTGTTGTGGTCGGTAAAATAAACCACCTGCACCTCGGTTTCGTTATCGAGCGCATATTTTGGCAGAGTGCCGGCAAAAAACAACTGCTCGTCGTCGGCGTGGGTGGAAAATAAAAGCAAATCGGCTTCGGTGTTGTTTGGTTGCCAATTTTGCTTGTTCCCGGGCGGGTTATTATAGGCCGAAATTTCCGAAATGTTGGCCGTTTTTTCAAATTTAACGGTAATTTCTTTTTGAGTTTTAAGTTCGGGCGGCAGTTCTATTAATCTGTGCAAAAATTCGCCCTTTTCTGCTACCTCTACCCCCGGGCTTTGCAGGGTGAAATCCACGGGTGTGTCCCAATATACAATATATATATGGCTAAGCGGCAGGTCCGATGTAATTTTAATTTCATTAACGCTTTGGCGGGTGGAAATTTTATTATCGGTGCAAACTGGGGGCGCGGTAATATTGGCGGTAATAACCTGTTTATCAGTGGCAGTTTCGGCCAAAACCACCGGTTTATTAAGGCATAATAAAACAATAAAAATAAAACATAAAACTGTTTTAATGTTTTTCATTTTTAGCACCACCTTTATTGTATAAATAAAGGTTATCATAAAAATTGGTTTTTTTCAATAATATTATACTTGAAAAATTTACTTTTTTGTATTATATTTAAATAGTTAATATACAGATTACGGAGGAACCAGATGTCAAGTTACCTAAAGCTACAACAAAAGGAATTAGAGCTTAAATATAAAGAAGTATTGGCAAGATATGAAAATTTAGTAAAGCAGGGCACTGCGCTCGACATGACCCGTGGCAAACCCGGTTTTGACCAAATGGATGTTAGCGACGAAATATTTGCTCTTGTCAGCACAGCCAGCGGCTTTAAAAATTGCGAAGGAACCGATTGCCGCAACTACGGCGGATTGGACGGTTTAATAGAACTTAAATATTTGTTTTCACAAATTTTTGGTGTAGACCATTCGCAAATTATAGTGGGGGGCAATTCCTCGCTTAATATGATGTTCGACACCATTGCCCAGGCTATGACTCACGGCATGGGTGGCGAGCCTTGGCTTTTGCAGGGCGGCGTTAAGTTTTTATGTCCAAGTCCCGGTTATGACCGCCATTTTTCCATTTGCGAACATTTTGGCATAGAAATGATTCCCGTTCCCAACACCCCCGAAGGACCTAATATGGATATTGTCGAAGAACTTATTAAAGACGAAAAGGTTAAGGGTATGTGGTGTGTGCCAAAATATTCAAACCCCGAGGGCATAACCTACAGCGATAAAACCGTTAGGCGCATTGCCGCAATGAAACCTGCCGCCAAAGATTTCAGGGTTATGTGGGACAACGCCTATGCCATACATGATTTATACGAAAACGGCGACGAACTGTTAAATATTTATAACGAAGCCTTAAAATACGGCAATGAAGATAACATTATAATGTTCACTTCAACATCTAAAATCACATTCCCTGGTGCCGGTGTTGCGGCCGAAGCAGCAAGCCCCTTTAATGTAAAACTTTTAAAACAAAGAATGTCGTACCAAACCATAGGCCCCGACAAATTAAATCAACTTCGCCACGCAAGAATGTTCCCTAATTTTGATAAGTTAAAAGAACATATGCGTTTGCACGCTAAAATTTTACGCCCTAAGTTCGAAGCCGTTATTTTAGTGCTCGAAAGTTATTTATCGGGCAAGGGCATAGCCGAGTGGACCAACCCAAAAGGCGGTTATTTTATATGTCTTAATGTTTTGCCCGGCACTGCCAAGCGTGTAGAGAAACTTTGCGACAAAGCCGGCCTAAAACTTACAACCGTGGGTGCAACCTACCCTTATGGCATAGACCCTAACGACACCACCATAAGAATAGCCCCGTCTTACCCGCAGGTTGAGCAGGTAAGGGCAGCTTCGGAAATTTTGGCCTGCGCCGTAGAGTTAGCGGCACTGGAAAAATTGCTTAATAAATAATTTTTGGGAGGACAAAAAAATGAAGACCAAAAAAACAGGCAAGCCAACAGTCTTTATAATTTTAGCGCTTATTTTAGCGTTAACCTTTACTTCGTTTTTTGGAATTAGCAGTTACTATGGCGACACACGAAATATTTATATTAAAGGCGCAAACGATATTCGCTGGGGCATTGATATCAGCGGTGGCGTAGAGGCGGTTTTTTCGCCCGATAAAGCCGATGCTGAAATTACTGCCGACGATATGGATTCGGCCAAGGCTATAATTGAAACCCGCCTTGTAAACCAAAACATTACCGATTACGAGGTTTACACCGACATAAACAAACATCAAATTATAGTTAGGTTCCCCTGGAGTGCAGATGAAAGCGATTTTGATGCCGCTGCTGCAATTTCCGAACTGGGCGAGACCGCCTTGCTTAAATTCTGTGGCAACGAAGATAAAAACGACGTTATTCTTTCGGGTAGCGAAGATATTGAAAGAGCTGACGCAGACGTGCTTAAAGAAACCGGCGAATATATAGTAAACCTAACCTTTACACAAACAGGTATGTCAAAGTTTTCGGCCGCAACCGCCAAATACAAACAAATTTCTATTTGGATGGACGATACCGAGATTTCTGCCCCCACCGTTAACGAACAAATAACATCTAACACGGCCTACATATCGGGCAACTTTGATGCCGAATCGGCCAAAGACCTTGCCAATAAAATTAATGCAGGTTCTTTGCCATTTGCCTTAACAGTAGACAACAGCAAACTTCAAATAATTTCACCAACATTGGGTTCCAACGCCCTTAATGTAATGCTTATTGCAGGCTCTATTGCCTTTGCAGCTATTTGTGTTTTAATGATATTACGCTACAGACTGCCCGGCGTTATTGCTTCGGTAGCTTTATTAGGTCAGTTAGCAGGCATGATAGCTTGCATTTCGGGTTATTTACCGGCATTTTCAAGCTTTACCTTAACAGTTCCCGGCATTGCAGGTATTATACTTTCAATAGGCGTGGGCGTTGATGCCAATGTTATTGCATTTGAACGCATTCGTGAAGAATTTAAAAACGGCAAAACCATTGACGGTGCTATTGCATCGGGTTATCAAAACAGCCTTAACGCCGTGGTGGATGGTAACGTTACCATAGTTATAGTGTCATTGGTTCTTATGGGTGCCTTCGGCACACCCGACAGCCTAATTGCTAAGGTGTTTTCACCTATTATGTCGCTTTTCGGTACAGCCATAACAGGCTCTATTTATTCGTTTGGTTACACACTTTTAATAGGCGTTATTTTCAATTTAATAATGGGCGTTTGGGCTTCGCAAAAAATGCTCAAGAGCATATCACGTTACAAATTTGTGCGTAATCCTTGGCTTTACGGGGGTGTAAAAAATGAAAAATAAGTTTAACAATATTAATTTTATGGCAACTTTAAAGCCTGTTAGCATTGCTTATGCAGCATTAATAATTATAGGAATTATTTTAACCGTAATTTTCGGCGCTAATTTAGACATTAACTTTAAAGGCGGCACCCGCATTTCTTATTCATATCAAGGCGATATTGACACTGCCGCCGTTACCGCTAAGGTAAACGAAGTATTGGGCAAACAGGCAACCGTTTCTACTAGTTCCGACATTTCAGGCAATACAAAGCAGTTAATAATAAGCCTTGTTGGCAACAGTTCGCTTTCGGCCGATGTTCAAGAAAATCTTAACAAAACCTTGACAGATACCTACCCTGACAATAAATTTGCTTTGTACGATTCCAACTCGGTTAGCCCTACCATTGCTGGCACATTCTTTGCAAAAAGTTTGGTTGCAGTTGTTTTGGCAGGCATTGGCGTTGTAATTTATGTTGGCATACGCTTTAGAAAAATCGGCGGTGTTTCGGCCGCACTTATGGCATATGTTGCATTGGTGTTAGACTGCATTGTGGCATTTTTAACCTGCACCATTTTCCGCTTGCCTGTAGATTCTAATTTAATTGCCGTAATTTTAACGTTGCTTGGTTATTCGCTTAACGACACCATCGTTATTTACGACCGTATACGCGAAAATAAAACCCTTTACCCCGGCAAAGAACTTAAAGAACTTGTTAACGAAAGCGTAAATTCTGTTAAAGTGCGAACATTTGTAACAACACTCAGCACCGTTATTGCAATTATTGTTATAATAATAGTTTCCGAAATTTTCGGCCTTTCAACCTTAAGGAGTTTCGCTATTCCAATGGCGTTTGGCTTAATTTCGGGATGTGTTTCTTCGTTGTTTATTTCTGCGCCGTTGTGGGTGCTTTACAAAACAAGAAACAAGAAATCAAAATAAAAAAAGGCGCCGAAAGGCGCTTTTTTCATTGGGAAAACAGAGTTTATGCTTAAAAAAGCAAAGTTTGTTTATTTTGCACAAAAATTTAAAATATTTTTTTATATTTTAAACATATAGAATATCGTTGATTTTGCACAGGAAATATGTTAAAATCAAGGTGGATAATTTTGAAGGGAGTTTATTATATGAAAAAATTATTATCAATTTCACTTTGCGTGTTAATGCTTTTATCGGCATCGGTAATGGGCATTGGCACCGTGCTGGCAGCACCTGCCGAAAGCTCAGAAGACGATTTTGTTGTTTTCGATGGCGTGCTTGAAGAATACATTGGCGCCGGTGGCGACGTTGTAATTCCTGCTTCACTCGGAATAAAAGAAATCGCTTCCGCAGCATTCATCAAAAACACCGATATTACCAGTGTTGTAATACCCGAAGGTGTTCACACCATTGGTCGTGCTTTTGAAGACTGTACAAACCTTGAAAGCGTTACATTACCTTATTCTTTACAACAACTTACAGGTGGTAACAACTTTGCTAACTGCACATCTTTAACATCAATTACCATTCCGGGTAAACTTAGAGTAGTGCCCACATGGTCTTTCTTTGGTTGCACCGCTCTTGAAGAAATCATTCTTTCTTACGGTGTTGAAGAAATTCATTCCCAAGCATTCGGTAAAGTTACATGCGATGTTGTTTTCCCCGAAACCGTAAAATACATATATGGTACTGCTTTTAACATTCAAACTTCCGAAGATGGTGCTACATACACCATTTGTAACCCCAACTGTACAATTGGTTACTTTGGTGGTAGCTTACTTGATGATGAAAAGCATAACTTCTACGACATTATTCACCCACCATTCCAATGCTCAAGCGGTAAAGCTACCTTTGAAATCATTGTACCCGAAGGTTCTGAGATTGAAAAATTTATAACCGACAATGAAGATAAAATGCTTAACCAAGGTGGCGAAGCCAACCATTTGGATCAATACCTAATTATGAGCAAGCCTGCTTCTTATTTTGAGGATTTAGAAGAAAACCAAAAAGATTTCGGTATAACATCTTCTACTGGAAACAGCAGCAATAACGATGATGACGATGACGATAAGGATACCGATAAGGATTCTGATAAAGATTCTGACAAAGACGACGATAAAGATTCCGATAAGAATTCCGACAAAGATACCAGCAACAAAAACAACAAAAACGATAACGATGATGACGACGATTCCAAAATTGTTTATGAAAACAACCAAGATAATTCAATGCTATACATAATTCTTGGAATTGTTGGCGGCGTAATTCTGTTAATGATTATAGGCGTGGTTGTGCTTGTAATTGTTATGACCAAAAAGCCAAAGGCTAAGGTTGCAGCCCCTGTGGCAGAGGCAGCACCCGAAGTTGCAGAAGAGGCAGCCGAAGAAGTTGCAGAAGAAACAACTGAAGATGCCGAATAATAAATAACATTTAACCCCCGACCATTTGGCCGGGGGTTATTTTTATTTGCGGTAATATGTGTAATATGCCGTTAGGTTGTCGGGCTGGCCGGTCAGTTTATTAATGCCGTCTACCGTTACGCCGTCGCCACTTAATAACAAATAATAGTTTGTGGTTTCAATATCGCCCTTAAAAACATCTTTTTCGCCGCAAATTATGCGAATCTCGTTGCCAATAACGGCTATTCTGCCGCTTTTACCCACTATTACAGATTCATAAGAATCGCCTTTTTTGGTGCGCTGTGTAACATACTTAACCTGGCGGCCATCAAAGGTTTTTAAAAGTTCTTGGTTTTTATTTTTTCGTTTAAAAAGTGCCAATTCAATAAATCTCCTTAAGGGCGTTAATTCGGTTGCAAATTTTTTCGCGCAATGTTTGGGGCTTGAGCACCTCAATGTCGGCCCCAAAACTTAAAATCCAGTTAATAAGGCCTTCGCTTTCAATAACCGTTGTTCTAAAACAAAAATCTTTCTCGGTTAATTTGTAAACCGTTATTTCCTCGGAAAAGCGGTCAATAATTTGTTCTAATTTATCGTTGCTGCACCTAAACTCAACCTCGGTGGGTTGGCCACCAAACATATTAAAGGTTTTTGCGGCATAGTCAGCAACATCGAACCTGTCGGAATATTCACTAACCTCACAAAAAGGGCGTGCGGGAATATTCGTAATTTCGATGTGCTTCATTCTTTCAAGCCTTAGGTGAATTAAATTATCATATTTTTCATTATTGCCCACTAAATAATAATGGTCGTTTTGCCACAGCGTTGCATAGGGGCTAATGATTAGTTCTTTTTCTTCGGTTACAATTTTTTTATTGGGTAATAATTTTCTTTTACAATAGGTGGTTTTAATTTTAACACCCTTTTCGGTAGCCGAATTAATTTTGTCAATGTTATAAAAAATTTCTTCGTTTTTGCCCTTGTGCTGTGCCGATATATAGGTGGTGCGCCTGTGTTTTGCCGCCTGATTAACACTTAAAAGTGAATCAAACTTTAAAAGCAACTCGCGCGTTTTTTTGGGTGTTATGAAATCGGCCGAACGAACGGCATCGGCCAACAAATAAATTTCGGGCAGTTCAAACTCGCGCTCGGCTAAAAAATAACCAAAACGGGGTGTTCGGGTTTTAATAATGTCGTAACCATAGTCAATAAGTGCATCAATATCACTATAAATAGATTTTCTTTCGGCCGTAACGCCAAGCGAAAATAATTTTTCGCAAATTTCGGTGGCGTTTATTGGGGTTTCCTCGTCGGAATATTTTTTCAAAATATCTAAAATATATAATATTTTTAATTTTTGGTTAAGCCTTGCTGCCATTTTTCTGCCTCCAAAATAAATTGTTCGGGTGTGTAAAGTTTGTTTATAACCTCTAATAAAGCGTTTGTGCTAAGGTTAATTGGCAACTGCAAAAATTTTAAAAAATCTTGCCGTTTTGCTTTACTTGAATCTCCACCGGTAAGCCCTAAGGCATAAAGGTTAGTTTTGGTGATTTTTAAATCTCTTTTTTGGGCTTTTTCATTTAATAAGCCATACCTTAAAAAAGTTTCTATAATAATGTTATCGTCAATTCCCTCAACACCCAAAAATCCCTCGCTCGAAGGGTGTTTTTTTCGGCGTTCGGTGCCAATAATTTGGGGCAAATAAACATTTATTATGTCGCCCAGTGGGGCAAGTTTTTTAATGTGCGCACGAATAATGTTGCCTGCACTGTCGCTGTCGGTTAAGATGATAATGCCAATGGTATTAGCCAATTTTTTAATAAGTTCGGCTTGTGTGTTATCTTTAAAAATTCCAAAGCCGTTGGTGGTTAAAATAACGGTGTCGAAAATATTTTCCAACCGAATTTTATCATATTTGCCCTCTACAATAATTGCTTGTTTAAGCGTTATCAATTTTTTCACCCTTAGAAATAATGTAAATAAGCCGAACAATTAGTTGTTCTAAAACAATTTGAGGTTGCGCGGCAAAGGTTTTAAGTTTTTTATCGCAGTTAAGCAGTTCTTCAAAACAAAATTGCAATTTTTTTGTGCTCAATTTTTTAACATATCTTTGACATTTTTCCAACACAAACTGTTTGCCTCCATATGCAAAATCGGCTGATACAGCGGTTAAGGGTTTGCCAAGTTGCGCGCCGGCTACAAGGCGGTAAGCGTCAACAAAATTGGCTGATATTGTGTGTAAAATAATCATAGGCTCTAAGCGCATATCAAAGAGTTCAGAAAGCAGCGTTAAGGCTGCGGCGGTGTTGCAAGAAAAAATTTGACCCGTTAGGTTAAAAACCGAAGCCTCAACCGATTTTATACAAACTAAATCTATAATTTGGTTGGTAATGGGGTCCTTGCCCGCGAAGGCACAAAGTTTTTCAAGTTCGCAAAGTAAAATATTAATATCTTGCGAACAGTTTTCTATTAAATAAGCGGCGCTGCCACTTTGCAAAACCGAGCCGCGTTTTTTAGCGGCATCGGTTAAAATGTGAATAAGGTCGGTTTTGGTGCGATGGTCTATTCTAACGGCCATGCCACCACCTTTTTCGGTTGCTTCTATTAATTTTTTAAACCTGTCGCTCTTTTTTTCGACGAAATTAAGGGTGTCGCACAAAAAAACAAACACAGTTGTGTCGTTTGGTTCACTAAGCAATATTAAAAGTTTTTGAAAATCTTTTGAATCGGCATCTTCAAAATCATAATCGCACAACAAAACACACTTTTTCTCGGCCATTATTGGAAACTGCTCTTTAGCGTTGTAAACCTCTTGTAAATTGCATTCGCCTTCAAAACGATTAAAATTTAGGTCATCGGCCTTAGAGGTGGTTTTGTTTATTATTTTGTCAGTATAAAAATGCTTCAAGTAAGAATCATTGCCAAAAATTAAATATGAGTTTAAAATATTGCCGTTATTAATGTTTTGTTTTAATAATTGCTCTGTGGCAATAGGCATTGTTTAAAACCACCTTTTTCAAAAAATTATTAACGCTGTTTTTATAACAAAAATAGGTAACAGCAAAAATTGTTAAGGTAAAGAATGTTGCGCCAAAGGTTTTGTTTATTGTTATTTCGGCATTAGGGTAACGCCCAAATGCAGTTATTATAAAGGTAAAATAGCGGGTTATAATTTCGCACAAGAAAAATGTGCCGCTTATAATAAATTGCGGAAAATGTAAAGCCGAAGCTACCATTCCTACGGCCGCTAAAATAAGGGCCAGACTTACGGCGTAGTCTATGAGCAAGTTGGTTATTACCGAAACCAATGACACAACGCCAAAATAATAAACCGTGAAAGGTAAGGTTGCCAAAGTGGCGGCCAAGGTAACCGATGCCAAAAACACCACTAAGGTTAGCACCCTGGATTTAATTTTTACAAAATTGCATATAAAATTTGCAATAGGGTCTGAAAGTAAAATTATGCCGGCCGTTGCCGAAACCGACAAAACAAAAGAAACACTGCCCACGGCAAATGGGTTTAGCATTATTATAATGCAAACGGCTGCGCAAAGCGAATTTAAAGGTTCTATGCGCCTGTAAATAAAAAGGCCAAACAACATAATAAAATATGTAAACCCTGCCCTTAGCACCGACATTGTAAACCCACACAGCGCCATTAAAAATAATAAAAACACAGCGGTAACAACGGCTGAAAGTTTGCGGTTAACACCAATTAAATTAAGTATTTTTAACACAGAGCCACACAATATAGCCATATGCATACCCGAAACCACCATTATATGACTGACACCGCTGCGCCGTGCAAAAGTTTCAAATTCGGCAGAGTTATAATAATCGTTACCCAGTGTTATAGCATTAACTACTGCTGCCGAAGAAAAACTCAGGTTAGAAAACAATGTGTTTTCAATACCGTTTTTAAGTTTTAAAATGGTTTTTGCAAACCCCGAAGGGTCTTGGCAAGATAATAAAGTTTTAATGTTTGCTGTGGCAAAAATACCGTTAGAATAGTTATATGCAATATTTTCTTTTACAGGTGAAACATACATTAAACACTCGATTTTTTGCCCACAAGAAAGTGCAGTAAAGCCCGAGCGCACGGTTATATTAATACCGCCGGGCAATGTTTGCGGTTGGTTGCTTGTTTTAACCACATAAACTCCCTTGGAGTTATTATAATATTCTTTAGTAACGGTGCCCAAAACCAGTATGCTTTGGTCGGCGTTTTCGGGAATAGGCTCAATTTTTGTTTTAAAAGTTAACATAGAATTTGCGCTAATAATTAAGGCGACGGCAAAAAACACACAAAATTCTCGGGCAGGACGAAAGCTTAAAGTTAATACAAATAGCACAAGATTTATAATTAAAATTAATATTGCGATTAAAGAAGAAGCTTTAATTAATGCTCCTGATAATATAACCGAGATAATTGCTGAAATAATAAGGGGTCTTTTCATTTAATATCACGAAATCCTATAGCGCTTTTTTCCATTAAATTGTACCATATTTTGTACACTTTTACAAGCGTAATATAAATTGTTTTGCATTGACTTAAACGGCAAAAAATTGTATACTAAAATAAAAAAGTTTACAGAGGTTTTTATGAAATTATTTATTGCATCAGATATACATGGCTCTTATTATTACCTTGAAAAATTAATTGAGCAATACAAAAAAGGAACATATGATAAATTTGTTTTGTTGGGCGATGTTTTGTACCATGGTCCCAGAAATGATTTGCCAAATGGCTACGAACCTAAAAAGGTTATAAGCGCCCTTAACGAATTAAAAGATAATATAATTTGCGTTAAGGGGAATTGCGATGCCGAGGTGGATAATATGGTGCTTGGCTTCGATGTTACTGCCGATTATTTGGAACTTGATTATAATGGATGTAAAATATTTGTTACCCACGGGCACAAATATAATAACGAAACACCGCCAAAATTTAAAAAGGGCGATGTTTTGCTGCACGGACACACACATGTTCCCGCTTGTGAAAATTTAGGCGAATATGTATATATTAATCCGGGCTCGGTTTCTATTCCTAAAGAAAATTCCTGGCACGGATATATGGTGTTTGATAATGGTGTGTTCACTTGGTACGACCTAGACGGTAATATTAAAAAAACCTTTAAAATATAGGGGGAAGTTATGTATTTTTTGCATTTATTAGAGCAAATCAGAACTCCGCTTTTAAACAATATTATGTTGTTTTTAACCCGTGGCGGCGAAGAAATTGTTTTTATTGTAATGGTAATGGTTCTTTTGTGGTGCGTAAACAAAAACAGCGCATATATGCTGCTTTTAGTAGGGCTTACGGGCAATAACATTAACCAAGTTTTAAAGGTTAGTTTTCGCGTGTTGCGCCCCTGGGTTTTAGACCCAACCCTAAACCCTGTTCAGTCGGCTATACCTGCGGCCACAGGTTATTCCTTCCCAAGTGGGCACACACAAAGTGCTGTGGGCTCCTTTGGCACTGTGGCTGTAACCCTTAAAAACAAGTTCTTAAAAGCGGCGGCCGTCGGCCTTGCGGTTTTGGTTGCATTTTCTCGAATGTATTTAGGTGTACATACCCCAAAAGATGTTATAGTTTCGGTTTTGGTGGCCACAGCTTTAATAGCGGTTTATTATTTTGTTTTTAAATTAATAAATCAAAACAAAAAGGGTATGTGCATTTTGTTTTCGGTTGTTATTATCCTGTTTATAGTCCAAATAATATTTTTGTCGGTATATTTAAAAGGTTCTAATGATGAATTGTTAAGCGGCCTTAAAAATGCTTATAAAATGTTGGGCGCCGTTTGTGGCCTGTTTTTAAGTTATTTGTTAGATAAAAAATATATTAATTTTGAAACCAAAGCGCCGTTTTTTGTGCAAATAATTAAGGTTTTGTTGGGGCTTGGCGCCACCTTGGTTGTAAAAGAAATTTGTTATTTTGTGTTTTCGTTTATAAAATTTGCACCATTATCTCGCGGGATTTCATATTTTATTATGGTGGTTTTTGCCGGCGCTGTTTGGCCGCTTGCTTTTCCAACAATTAAAAAATTGCTTGTTAAAAACCGCAATAAATAATTAATAGGTTGAATTAAACGGTATATTATGATATAATAACTAAACGGACAAAACAATAAGTGCATTTTGAACGAGGTGTTATTGTGAACGAAAAACCCAATTTACAAAACAGACGCATAAAGACCATTATAATTTTGTTTTTGTTAGATGCTATTGCCATTGCCGGTTCTTTTTTTGCAGCGCTTTGGCTTAGGTTCGAGTTTACTTTTGAAAATATAGAACCCCAATATTTAGAAGGCTATTTTAAAACAATAGGTATTTGGGCAATAATTTCTATTATTGTTTTTATATTTTTCAGGCTTTATAAAACAATTTTAAGTTTTGCCAGTATGGAAGATTTATTCCGCATTACCGAAGCATACATAGTGTTGGCAATAATAGGCATTGCGTTTATTGTGCTTAAAAAGATTGATATGCCGCGTTCTTATTATGTTCTTGGCATTATTTTAAGTTATATATGCACCGTGGGCATTAGGTTTGCCCGCAGAATTTTAAACAGCATTACCACCACTACTTATAAAAAACACATTGCCAATATTACGGGTGAGCGCATAATGGTTATTGGTGCAGGTTTTGCCGGCCGAATGATAGTGCGCGAATACGCCGAAAGCGACAAAATAACAGGCACTGTTGTTTGCTTAATTGACGACAATATTTATAAAAAAGGCTGTTTGTTAGATGGCGTTCCGGTAATTGGCGGCAGGGAAGAAATTGTAAACGCCGCAAAAGAATATAAAATTGATAAGATTATATATGCTATACCCAGTGGCAGCGGTAGAGACCGCAAAGAAATTTTAAACATTTGCAGTAATACGGGTTGTAGTGTGGAAATCTTACCCGGCATATATCAACTTGTTAGCGGCGAGGTAAAAGCAGGCAAACTAAGAAAGGTTGAAATTCAAGACCTTTTGGGCCGCGACCCAATAAGTGTTAACTTGGATGAAATCTATAATTATATATCGGGCAAGGTAGTTATGGTTACGGGCGGTGGCGGCTCAATTGGCAGCGAACTTTGCCGTCAAATCGCAATGAGTTCGCCCAAGACTTTAATTATTTTTGATATTTACGAAAATAACGCCTACGATATTCAAATGGAACTTCAAAAGATGCACCCGAATTTAGATTTGGTGGTGTTAATTGGCTCGGTTCGTAATACCGCAAGGCTCGATTACGTTTTGGGTAAATATAAACCAGAGATTGTTTTCCATGCGGCTGCCCACAAGCATGTACCGTTAATGGAAGACAGCCCTAATGAAGCCGTTAAAAACAATGTTTTCGGAACCTATAAAATGGCACAGGCTTCGGTTAAATATGGGGTTAAAAAGTTTGTGCTTATCTCTACCGACAAGGCAGTTAACCCAACCAACATAATGGGCGCTTCAAAACGTATATGCGAAATGGTAGTTCAAATGATGAACCGCCAATCCCCCAACACCGAATTTGTTGCGGTGCGTTTTGGTAATGTTTTGGGCAGTAACGGCAGCGTTATCCCGCTTTTTGAAAAACAAATTGCCGAAGGCGGCCCCGTTACAGTTACCCACCCAGAAATCACAAGGTTTTTTATGACCATCCCCGAGGCTGTGTCGCTAGTATTACAGGCCGGTTATTATGCTAAGGGTGGCGAAATTTATATTTTAGATATGGGTCAACCCGTTAGAATTGTGGATATGGCCAGGAATCTTATAAAACTTTCAGGCTATGAACCCGATGTTGATGTAAAAATTGTTTATACAGGTCTGCGCCCGGGTGAAAAACTTTATGAAGAAATTTTAATGGACGAAGAAGGCCTGCAAGAAACCGAAAACAAACTTATTCACATTGGCAAACCCATAGAAATGGATGACGAAAAGTTCAAAGAACAGTTAAAGGTGCTTGAAGAAGCTTATAAAATAGAAAGAACCGATATGAAAGATTTGGTTTCAAAAATAGTTCCAACATATATTAAAAAGGATTAAGTTAAAAGAGGGTATAACTTTGAAAAAATCAACCTATAAAAGTAAACATAGCGCCAAAAAAAGTTCTAAAATAAACCTTTTAACAGTAACAAGAATAATTTGCGCTATACAATTGTTAATCTTGGTGGGCAGTTTAACCTATGTTTCGTTCCTGCACCTTTTGCCCATTAAATATTTGGTTATTTTGGCGCTTTTAATTGTTTTAGTTACAGTGTGGCATGTTTTACTCATTGAAATTAAAACCAAAAAAAACACCTTAAAAATAATAAGCATTGTTTTAAGCATAGTTGTGGCTTCGGTTACAATGTTTGGTAATGTGTTAATAGGCACGGTTCACAATTCGTTTATAGATTTACCTGAAGTTACGAATGAGGGCGTCGAGGCCGAAAAAACCGATGTTACCAAAAACCCATTTTTGGTTTATTTATCGGGTATGGATAACACAAGCAGCGCCAATGCGATAGCTGAAAAGGGCTTGTCAGATGTTAATATGGTGGTGGCAGTGCACCCAAAAACCAAAAAAATATTAATGGTTAATATACCCAGGGATTATTACTTACCGCTCGAGGGTAATTCCAATAAAATGGACAAACTAACACACGCCGGCAATTATGGTGTGGCCTGCTCTATGGATACGCTCGAAAAATTATTTGATATTAAATTTAACTATTATGTTAAGGTTAATTTTAATTCGGTAGTGGATATTGTAGATGCTCTGGGCGGTGTAACTGTTGATTCCGAATTTGCTTTTTCAAGTCCAAATTCGCTTTCGGGCGAAACTTATAACTTCAAGGTTGGCGAAAACAAACTAAATGGCGATTCCGCATTGGCCTTCGCACGTGAAAGGTCTAGTTTTGCAGGCGGAGACAGGCAAAGGGGAATCCACCAACAAAAAATTATAAGCGCAATTTTCGACAAGGCAATTTCTCCATCGCTTTTAAATCCTGCAAAGGTTAAAGATTTACTTGGCGCTATAACCAAAAATATGAAAACAAATATATCTTCCGAAGAAATTACAAAGCTTGTTCAAATGCAGCTTAACGATATGTCAGGATGGGATATAGAGTCAATCTCGGTTGACGGTACAGGCGCCTCTAAACCTTGCTATGCAACAGGTGGCACGGTGCTCTCGGTTATGATTCCTAATTTAGAAACCGTTAATGCCGCTAAATCACAAATAGACGCTGTGTTTTCAGCGAAATAAAAACAAAAGGTCAATCGCATAGCGGCTGACCTTTTTTAATAAGGTAAAGTTATGAAAAAATTTGGTAAAAAGATATTGTTAGATTTTATTTTAATTTTGTTAATATTGGCCGTTTCGGCGTTAGGCTTTGTCTTTTTAAATAAAAACGGCAAGGCCAAAACGGTTGTTGTTAGCATAAATGGGCAAGATGTTGCCAAATATTCACTAAATGTTGACACCGAGGTTTTGCTAAATTCCCCCGAAACAAACGGCAGCAATACACTTAAAATAGAAAACAGCACTGCCAGCATAATATCGGCCGACTGCCCCGACCAGATTTGCCAAAAAACAGGAGCAATTAAAAACATTGGCGAAACCATTGTGTGCCTGCCACATAAATTAGTGGTGAGATTAGAGGGGTAATATGAAATTAAATATTAAAAAAATAACCCTGTTGGGCGTGTTTACGGCAACAGCGTTAATATTATCATATATAGAGGCGTTAATACCGCCAATTTTTGCCGCCTTGCCAATGGTTAAAATAGGTCTGCCCAATATTGTAATAATTTTTGTTCTTTACAAGTTAGGCTTTAAAAGTGCACTGTCAGTGTCGGTAACAAGGGTGTTAATGAACGGGTTGTTGTTTGGCAACGCCGTGGCCGTTATATATAGCCTTGCGGGTGCATTGTTAAGCCTTGTATTAATGGCACTAATTAAAAAAATTAATGCCTTCTCGGTTGTGGCTGTTAGTGTTTTGGGCGCCGTAGCACACAATTTAGGTCAGGTTGCAGCCGCTGTCATCATTATGCAAACCGCCGCAATTTTCGGTCTTGTTCCCGCTTTGAGCATAGCGGCAACGCTGTCGGGTATAATAATCGGTCTTGTGTCAGCCACAACAATAAAATTGCTTAAAAACATAAAAATATAAAAATATAAACCTGTGTGGGTAGCCACACAGGTTTGTTTTTATTTCCCGCAGTTCTTATCAAAACTTGGGTTGCAGGCATAAAAGTTTTTGGAGTTTAGTCGGTCGGTCGCTAAGCGTAACGCTTCACCAAAGCGTTGGTAATGCACGACCTCACGCTGACGTAAGAATTTAAGTGGTTCTAACACATCGGGGTCGTCAATTAACCTTAAAAGATTATCATAGGTGGTACGGGCCTTTTGTTCAGCCGCTAAATCTTCGTGCAGGTCGGTAATAATATCGCCTTTAACGCCAATATATTCGGCACGCCACGGCAGACCTGCAGCTGCTTGCGGGTAAACGCCGGTGGTGTGGTCCACAAAATAGGGGGCAAAACCCGAATTGTTAATTTCATCGGTGCTGAGTTTTCGGGTTAACTGTTGAACCATGGCCGAAACCATTTCCATATGGGCTAATTCTTCGGTTCCAATATCGGTTAAAAGGCCTTTAATTTCGCCGTATGGCATACTGTACCTTTGCGAAAGATAGCGCATGGAAGCGCCAAGTTCACCATCGGGTCCGCCAAACTGGCTTATAATTATTTGGGCATATTTTGGGTTAGGGTTTTTAATGTTCACAGGGAACTGTAATTTTTTATTATATTGCCACATTAAATGTTGTCCTCCTCTTTGTTATATTCCCAAGGCCAAGGGTTATCAACCCAGCACCAACGGTTGCCTTTTACCTGTGTGGCCTTTACAATATAGGGGCCGTATTTACGCTCATATTCGCGAACGAGTTCTTTGCGCTCGGTTTGAAGCTGGTGCATTTTGTGAAGGGCGTTGGTGTCGTGGGGGTGGGTGTCTAAATACAGGTTAAACTCTAAAATTGCAAAGTCATAGGCGTGAATTTTTTTCTTTAAAGCATATTTATTCATTTGTTTTCACCCTTGCAAAATGGTTTATCAAGCTCGGGGAAAATTGTGCCGGCCCCAAAGCCTTGCTCGATGCCATAAATTTTATTAAAATTTTGCATAGGCACATATGCCATGGCAAGAGCCGCATTTGGCGGGAAAGCCGACAAAGTTGGTTTATTGTTTTCGGGTAATTCCATAAAAGCAATGCCTTTTAAGGCGTTGTTTAATAAATCATCAGAAAACATATAATTTTCACTATTCAATGTTTATTCTCCTTATTATTTTTTAGGGGCGTTATACGCCACAGTACATAATATGTTAAAAATACAGTGTTGTGTAAAAGGGAATATTGGTTATAATTTTTTAAAAATAAATATATAAATGTAAAGGCTAAAAGTTATTGCAAAAATTACCGAATTTTGTAAATTTTAACTTGACAAATTTAAAATTTGGTGCTATTCTATAATACAGTTAGCATAAACTAACTCGAATATAAAAAAGGGGGCAACAAGGTGAATTTAACGGCCGCGAAAGAGGGCACCGAGTATATAATAAAAGAAATTTTAACTAACGATAGCGAGCTTAATGCGTTTTTATTCACATTGGGTTGCTACAGTGGCGAGCCTATAACGGTTATTTCACACATAAAAGGCGGCTGCATTGTTGCCATTAAAAACAGCCGATATAATATTGATAATCAAATTGCCGAGGCTATTATTATATAACATTTTTTTAATGTTATGCGGTTAGCACAGGCTAACACAATAACGAAAGGATTAAAAATGAAAATCGCATTAATTGGAAACCCAAACAGTGGCAAAACAACAATGTATAACTCCTTAACCGGCCGCAACGAGCGTGTGGGCAACTGGGCAGGTGTTACGGTAGAAAAAAAGCAAAGCCACATTAAAAGAAAATTTTACAACGGGGTAGATAAACTTATTGCTGTGGATTTACCCGGGGCATACTCTATGTCGCCCTTTACTAATGAAGAAAGTGTAACCAGTGAATACATAAAAAACGAAAACCCCGACGTTATTATTAATATTGTAGATGCCACAAATTTAAGTCGAAGTTTGTTTTTTACAACACAATTGTTAGAGCTTGGCATACCGCTTGTGGTGGCTCTTAATAAAAGCGATATTAACGAAAAAAAAGAAACCGAAATTAATGTAATAAAACTGCAAGAACTTTTGGGCTGCAAGGTTTTAGAAACGGTTTCAACATCTAACAAAGGTCTTAAAAAAATTATTGAAGCAGCGGTTACGCTAAAGGGTAAAAAACAAAACCCATGTTACATACAAAAAAATATTGATTATTCAAACAAATTAGCGGTAGAAAAGGCCGACCGAGAAAGGTTTGCCTATGTTAATGGTATTGTAAAACAGGTTGAAACCAGAAAGGAATTTACCAAAAATAAAAATTATCAAGACAAAGTAGATGCTCTGTTAACAAACAGGTGGCTTGGTATTCCTATTTTTGCCGTTATAATGTTTTTGGTTTTTCAAATATCGCAGGCTTGGGTGGGCCCTTATTTTGCTGAAATATTAGCCAATTTGTTAGGCGTTTTTCAAAACTATGTGGCTGGGCTTTTACAAAATGCAACGCCAATACTCAGCGCCTTGCTTGTAGATGGCGTTATAGGCGGCGTTATTGCGGTGGTTGAATTTTTACCGCTTGTTATGGTAATGTACTTTTTAATTGCCTTGTTGGAAGATTGCGGTTATATGGCAAGGGTAAGCGTGGTGTTAGACCCAATTTTTAAAAAGGTTGGCCTGACGGGAAAATCGGTTATTCCGTTTGTTATAGGAGTTGGTTGTGCTGTGCCGGGTGTAATGGCCTGCCGCACAATTAAAAACGAGCGTGAGCGCCGTGCTACCGCAATGTTAACACCTTTTATGCCTTGCGGTGCAAAATTGCCTGTAATTTCGCTTTTTGCGGGTGCCTTTTTTAAAAACACCGCTTGGGTGGGCACGTTAATGTACTTTTTAGGCATTTTTATAATTTTAATAAGCGCCGTGTTAATTAATAAAATAACCGGCAATAAAGCCAAAAAATCATTTTTTATTATCGAGTTGCCCGAATATAAAGTGCCAAGCATAAAACGCGCTGCGATTTCAATGTGTTCGCGCGGGTGGGCCTTTATTGTAAAAGCCTTAACCGTTATTTTAATTTGCAACACCGTTGTTCAAATAATGCAAACTTTTAGTTGGTCTTTCGAGGTTTCAAATAGTGCAAATGAATCTATTTTAGCCTCTATTGCAATGCCTTTTGCCTACATATTGGTGCCTGTTGTGGGCGTGCTTTCTTGGGAATTAGCCGCAGCCGCCATAACCGGTTTTATTGCCAAAGAGAATGTTGTTGGCACATTAGCGGTTTGCTTTGCAGGGCTTGAAAATTTAATAGATAAAGAAGAACTCTCTTTAATAGAGGGCGCAGGTCTTGAAGCCGCCGGCATTATGGCAATTACTAAGGTTGCAGCATTGGCTTATTTAATGTTTAACCTGTTTACTCCGCCTTGCTTTGCAGCCATAGGAGCCATGAGCAGCGAATTAAAAAGCAAAAAATGGCTTTTAGGCGCCATTTTGTTCCAGTTCGGCGTGGGCTTTACGGTGGCGTTTTTGGTTTACCAAACCGGCACATTAATCACTACGGGAAGTTTGGGCGCAGGTTTTGTTTATGGTCTTGCGGCGGTTGTGGCCATGGTGGTAATATTGTGGGTACTGGCCGCAAAAAACAAACCGCTCAAAAAGGTGTAAAATGGAAAATATTATAATTATATTAATAGTGGCCGCCGTTTTGGCGGCGGCCGTTTGCTATATTGTAAAACAAAAGAAAAAGGGCTCAAAATGTATTGGTTGCCCTTATGCTGAAAATTGCAATAAAAAACAGTGCAGGTAAAACACCTGCACTGTTTTATTTTCCTGTAAAATCGTTATCAAAGGTTATTACACAATAATATGTATTGTCAATATTTTTAACAATTTGGTCAATTCTTTGTTTTAATTCTTGCTCGGTTAATTTTAAATCGGCCGGCACCACGGTGTCAAAAATAAAGTTTGTACGGTTTTCCGATTTTGGTGTCATTCTAAAATCGTGTATGGTTATGTTCGGGTGTATTTTTTTAAGTTCTGATAAAATGCTGGCTTTGGTGGAATTTACAATTTCGTTATTGGTTTCAATTGGGTCCATATGTATAACCAATTCTATGCCCAATTTTTCTTTAACAAGTTTTTCACACAAATCTATTTTTTCGTGGCACTTTACAATGTCGGTGTTTTCGGGCACCTCAACATGCACCGAAGCAAACTCGCGCCCCGGGCCGTAGTTATGCACAATTAAATCGTGCACACCCAAAAATTCTTCAAACGAAAAAATTGTGTTTTCAATCTCACTAACTTTTTCGGGCTTTGGGGGTTCGCCCAAAATAATGTTAACGGTTTCGCGCGCCAGGTTAAAACCCGAATATAAAATAAACAGTGCAACGCCCATGCCCATAATGGCGTCTAAATTAAAGGGTAAAACAAAAAATTTCGAAATTAAAACGCCAATTAAAATTGCGGTTGTGCCTAAAAAGTCGTTAAAAGAATCTTGCGCGGTGGCCAAAAGCACCTGTGATTCAATTTTTTTAGAAAAACTTTTATTAAAAAAGAAAAGCCACAACTTAATTAAAGCCGAAACCGCCAAAATTATTACCGAAATTAGCGGATAAACGGGTTGCGGGGTGCCATTAAAAATAGAACCGACCGATTCTTTAAGAAGTTCTATGCCCACAAACAAAATAAGCACAGCAACAATAAAGGCCGACATATATTCCATTCGGCCGTGGCCATAGGGGTGGTCTTTGTCGGCAGGCTTGTTAGAGATGCGAAAGCCTATCATGGTTATTACCGAAGAGCCCATATCGGAAAGGTTGTTAAGGCCATCGGCAATAATGGAAATACTGCCCGATATTGCACCGGCTGCTATTTTAAAACCGCTTAAAATAACATTGCAAAATATTCCCACAAACGAGGCCAGCGTGCCGTAATGCCTGCGAACGGTAATGTCCAAAGTGTTATTATAATCTTTAATAAACAACCGCATTAAAAGTTTAGTCATTAAAATTTACTTCCTTTTGCCCCTTTGGTGCCAAAAGAAACACCCGAGAGTATGTTTGTGTTAATTGTGAATGTAAGACCTTGGCGAGCCCTGCTGCGTTTGAAGGCGAGTTCAACCAAGCGGTCTATAAGTTCGGGGTATTTTATGCCGGTGGCTTCCCACAAATAGAATGAAAGGGAACCGGGAATAGTGTTAATTTCGTTGGCAAAAACTTCGCCGGTTTTGCTGTTTAAAAGGTAGTCAATTCTGACAACGCCCGAGGCCCCAATGGCCTTAAATATTTTTTTGGAAAGTTCTCTGATTTCGTCGGATTTCTCTTGCGGAATATTGGCGGGTAGTTCGCGCCCTAAAGAAGCCATGCCCTTAGAACCGCTGTTGCCCATATATTTATCTTTATAAGATAAAATTTTGTCGTGCATAATGGGTTCTTCACAAACCGATGCTTCGCAGTTGTCGCCATCTCCTAAAACCGAGCAGTTAATTTCACGCAAATCCGAAATAGCGTGTTCGGCCAAGATATTGTCGGCAAATGAGGTCGCAAGGGTAATTGCTGCACGTAATTCTTCTAAATTTTCGGCCTTGCTTATGCCAACGCTTGAACCTAAGTTAATAGGCTTAATTATAACGGGGAAATCAAAGGCCTTAATAATTTTATTTTCAATTTCTTGGCTGTTTTGCGAATATTCACGTGCGCTGAATTTAACACAAGGCAGCACAGGAATATTAGCGGCGGCCAAAACATCTTTAAACACAGCCTTATCCATGCCAACGGCGGCCGACAAAATATCGCAGCCAATATAAGGCAAATTTAAAAATTCCAAATAACCTGCAATGGTTCCGTCTTCGCAGTTGGTGCCATGAACTATAGGGAAGACAACATCTATTAAAATATCGGCTTTTTTATTAAAAAGTTTATTGTCCAAATGCTTTATTACAACATTTTCGCCTTCTTTTACCAAGGTTACACGGTCGGATTTTTTAATAAGGGCGGGCATATTTTTAAACTCTTCAATAGTTTTAAGATGTTCGCCTGTATACATCTCGCCGTTTTTGGCAACATATAACGGAATAACGTTGTATTTGTTAGGGTCAACCGAATGTATAGCCTGCACAGCCGAAATAATAGAAACCTCGTGCTCTACCGAGCGGCAACCAAAAATTACAGCTAAATTAGTTTTCATAAAAGCACTCCATTAATTTAAATAGTTATCGGGCAAATCGTTTTCAATAAGCAAAGCGGTATTGCTGTCGGCAAATTGGGTGTAAACCTTTAGTGCCTCGGCAAAAGATGAAACCACAAAAAGATTTTCTTTGTTAAATGCCGTTGTGTTAATGGCATCGCTAAGCGGAACACTGCGGTTTTTGCCCACTAAAATTATTATATCACAAACCTGAGCGGCGGCAAGACCTAATTTATAATTAAAATCATATTCTTTTTCGCCAAGTTCTACAAGCCCGGGTGTTATAATAACCTTTTTCTTGTTCTTAAAGCAAGAAAGCACGCTAACGGCCTCTATGCAGCCTTCGGGGTTGGCGTTATAAGCGTCATCAAGCACAACCGAGCCGTTAATGTAACTTTTAAGTTCTAAGCGGTGCTCGGTGGGTTCTAAACGCGAAACGGCAAACCTAATATCTTCGGGGGTAACGCCAAGGCTTAAAGCTATTGCGGCGGCACCCGTTATATTAAGCACATTGTGGCGGCCAAGCAGTTTTGTTTTGACCGGTATTGTGGTGTTGCCATAGGTAATATCAAACTCGGCGCCGGCTTCGGAATAGGTTATGTTTTGCGCCATAACATCAGAATCTTTAAAGCCATAGGTAACGCAAGATTTCCCTTCAAGGTTGTTTTTAATAACCTCGCTTTCGGTGTTCACAAACACCTTGCCACCGTTTTGTTTGCAAGCTTCATATAATTCGAATTTTGTTTTAAAAACATTGTCGGTTGTTTTAAAGGTTTCAAGGTGTTGCGGGCCAACCGAGGTAATAATGCCAACGGTGGGGTTTACAATATCGCAAATTTCTTTAATATCGCCAATGTTTTTTGCCCCCATTTCGCAAACAAAAATTTGTGTGGCGGGTTTTAATTTTTCACGTATGGTTCTAACCACTCCAAGTGGCGTATTAAAACTCTGCGGCGTTGCCAAAACATTAAATTTTTCGCTTAATAATTTTTGCAAAATAAATTTTGTGCCGGTTTTGCCGTAACTCCCCGTAACACCAATAACCGTAAGGCCGCCGTGTGAAGAAATAATTTTTTTAGCGTCAGAAATATAGTAGTTGTTAAAAGCCTTTTCAATGGGGTATGTTATATAATATGCCGCAAAGACTAATATAGGGGTGAATACGCTTAAAAATAAAATCAAGCCAAATAATACACCCTTAACTAACGCCGTGGCAAAGCAGCTTGCGGCAAAAATAACCATTAATAACAAAAGTGCTGCACCAAAAAGCCGCCAAATGCGTTTTGTGAAAACTAATTTTTTAATTGATTTTTTATGTTCTTTTATAGCGCTTATAATTCGCAAAACTGCAAATATCGAAGCCAAAGCAAATGATAAATAAGTGTTTATTCCAAAACTTAGCGATATTAAGCAAAAAATAACCGTTAAAATAACAAGGTTGTTAAAATAAGAACCCGAAATCCATTTAAAATAGCGCGAAGGAAAATAGGAGTTTTGCTGCAGCATTTGAAACTGCTTTATAAGTGAAAATAAAGCCGAAACCAACATAACTGCACAAAATAATATAAACAATGTGTTGTTCATTTTAATTACCCCCTAAAAAACTTTTAATAATGGCTATTGCCTGCATGGGCTTTTCACAAAAAGAAAAATGCCCCGTGCCATTTAAAACACACAAACCCGAATCGGGTATAAGGCTTTCAATAATTTTGGCGTCGGAAAGTGGGGTGGCGGTGTCGTTATCGCCCCAAATAAGCAGTGTTGGACTTTTAATATTTGGTAAAATGTGGCGTAAATCGGTGTTAACCAGCGAAACCAAAGTTTGCCTTAACACAGGCGGCGCAGCGTTGTAATCGGCCGAGCCGTAGTGTGCGCGTGCTTTATTTAATAATTCTTGCGAATAATTTTTAATTACGGGCAGGCTTAATGCTTTTTTAATAAATTTAAAACTGTTTGCCCTAAACTTTTGTTTAAATGTTTTTTTAGGAATCAAACCGGCCGAATCCAACAAAATAATTTTTGGCGGGTTTAACAAACCGTTACCGGCTAAATAAAGGCAAACTCTGCCGCCGTGCGAATGGCCTGCAATAATTGGGTTTTTAAGGCCTAGTTTTTCAATTAATTCTAATGTAAAATTTGCATAATCTTGTATATTCCAAGGCTCTTGCATTGTGTCGCTTTGGCCGCAACCCGGAAAATCGGGCGCAATAAAATGGCAATTAAAGCCAGGGGCATTCATTAAAGCCGAATAAACATCGGAACTTGAGCCCCAACCGTGCAGTAATAATACATCTTGCCCGGTTCCGTTTTCTTTATAGTGGATTTTTAAATTATTAATTATTATATCCATTTTTACGCCCCTACAATATATATTTAATTTATTATACCAAATATTTGCAAAAAAAAGAAGATATATTTTAAAAATTTTTAATTTGCCAAAATACCACAAAATATTGTGGTTAAAAAATAAAATTGACAATATAGGGGTTTGCTATTATAATAAATAAATGGAATAATGTTTTAATGAAAAATAAGCCCGAAACGGAAATACTATTTTTAAGATAATGTTTTAAGGGGTGCTTTTTTGGAAAAGTTCGTTATTAAAGGCGGCAAAAGGTTAAAAGGAACTGTAAGAATAAGCGGCGCAAAAAATGCGGCCGTTGCTGTTTTGCCTGCAGTTTTATTGGCCGACAGCCCCTGTGTAATAGAAAATCTGCCCGAAATATCAGACGTTACTGCCATTTGCAATTGCTTAGAGGCTTTGGGCTCAAAGGTCAAATATTTAGATAACACAACGGTAGAAATTGACCCAACAGGCGTTAATTCTTTTGTTGTTTCGGCAGCCATGGCTAAAAATATGCGCGCTTCAAGTTATTTTTTAGGCGCTTTGTTAGGCCGTATGAAAAGGGCCAGAGTGGCGCCTCCCGGCGGTTGTAACTTTGGCGTTAGGCCAATAGACCAACATATAAAAGGTTTTGAAGCGTTGGGTGCTAAGGTTAGCATTGAAAACGGAATGGTCGAGGCACGTTGCCAAAAATTAGGCGGCGGCTCGGTTTATTTAGACGTTGTTTCGGTTGGCGCAACCATTAATATAATGCTTGCTGCTGTTAAAGCCAGGGGCACCACCGTTATAGAAAACGCCGCCCGTGAACCCCATATTGTAGATTTAGCCAACTTTTTAAACTCTATGGGTGCCAACATAATGGGCGCCGGCACAAATGTTATTAAAATACGCGGGGTCGAGCAGTTAAACGGCACAACCTACAGCGTTATACCCGACCAAATCGAAGCGGGAACTTATCTGGTTGCCGCAGCTGCCACAAAAGGCGATGTTACAATTACTAATGTAATACCAAAACACCTTGAATCCATCATAGCAAAACTTGTTGAAACAGGCGCCACGGTTGAACAAGGTGATGAAGATGTTCGAATCTACCTTAAAGGCCGCGCAAAAAAATGCAAAGTTAAAACCATGCCGCACCCCGGTTTCCCAACCGATATGCAGCCCCAAATGGCCACCCTTTTAGCCACGGCCGATGGTACAAGCATTATAACCGAAGGTGTGTGGGATAATAGGTTTAGGTATGTAGACCAATTGACCCTTATGGGTGCACAGGTGCAGGTTGATGGCAAAACGGCCGTAATTACCGGCGTGGAAAAATTAAACAGCGCGCCTGTTAAGGCTGTGGACTTAAGGGCAGGTGCCGCCATGATTATTGCAGGCCTTATGGCCGAAGGCACCACTGAAATCGAAGAAATTCAACATATAGACCGCGGTTATGAAAAAATTGTAGAAAAATTTACAGCGCTGGGGGCCGACATTAAACGTGTTACCGACAGCGAAGCCGGCGGACTGTTTAAAGCAAATTAAAAAAGGCTGCCACGGCAGCCTTTTAATATATTTTAAGAAAGGCGGGGTAATTTTGGCTAGGTTTTGTGCATTGTTTTCGGGCAGTTCGGCCAACAGTACATATATAGGCTATGGTAATAACGGCATTATTATAGATGCCGGCGCCTCTTTTGCTTCGCTTAATTCGGAGTGTGAAAAAAAGGGCATAAACTTAAATAATATTTCGGCCGTTTTTGTAACACACACCCATTCCGACCACATCAAAGGTCTTAAAACATTATTAAAAAAATTAAACATACCGGTAATAGCATCGGAAAACACCTTAAAAACCCTTGGCGACTTAAATGTTCTGGCACCAAACACCAAGGCCATACCAATAACCAATGCGCCGCTGGAAATTAATGGCGTTTGCGCCAGTTTTTTTGAAACAAGCCACGACTCTTTAGGCTCGGGTGGATATTCTTTTTTATTGCCTGATGGTACCAAAATTTCGGTTTGCACCGATTTAGGTGTTATAACCCCCGCAGTGCATAATGCCCTTGTTGGTAGTAATTTGGTTATGTTAGAATCTAACCACGACATTAAAATGCTTAAAAATGGGCCGTATCCTGCCGAACTTAAATTAAGAATAATGGGCGAAAAGGGCCATCTTTCTAATAATATATGTGCTGCAGAGCTTAAAAATTTGTTTAGGAGTGGCACCAACAGGTTTGTTTTGGGGCACCTAAGCCGACACAACAACACACCGCTTTTGGCCACCGCCGCCACAACCGGCGCTTTGCTTGATTACGGCGCCAAACAAGGCAGCGATTATGTTTTAAATGTTGCGGCTCCCTGTGGTAATGAGGTAATTTATTTATGATAAAGGTTAAAATAATAGCACTTGGCAAATTAAAGGAACAATATTTGTCTCAAGCCTCGGCCGAGTACCAAAAAAGGCTTAAAAATTATTGTAATTTAGAAATTGTTGAAATTACCCCAAAAAGTTTAAGCGACAATCCATCAAATGCCGAAATTAATGCAGCGCTTGAAAAAGAGGCCGATTTAATTTTGCAAAAAATACCAAACAATGCATATATTTTGCCTTTGTGCATAGAGGGCAAACAGTTTTCTTCTGAAGAATTCAGTCAAAAAATAGAAAACTCGGTTAATTTAGGCAAAAGCACCGTTGTATTTATAATTGGCAGCTCTCACGGGCTGAGCGAAAGGGTAAAACAACGGGCCAATGTTAAAATTTCGTTTTCTAAAATGACCTTTCCGCATATGCTTGCCCGCATAATGTTGTTAGAGCAAATATACAGGGCGTTTAAAATTAAAGAAGGTTCAGCCTACCATAAATAATATAAATGCAAATAATGTAAAAAAATACTTGACCAACAGGGGCCGGTGTGTTATAATGGCATTACCTCTGAAGGTCTTTTTTTTTGCGCAAAAAAAGGATTTTAAGTAAATTTTGCCTATATTGTATGTGCTTTACTTTTAAGCCGCAACATATGGTTTAAAGGTCAATATAAGGCGTTTACTGAGGGAGGCTGTTTGCCCGCAAGGGCAAAAATAAATTCCGTAAAACGGGAGGTGCCGTCATGAGAGTTAAAGTAACTTTGGCTTGCACAGAATGTAAGCAACGCAACTACAACACAATGAAAAACAAGAAAAACGACCCGGACAGACTTGAAATGAATAAGTATTGCAGGTTCTGTAAAAAGCACACCGCGCATAAAGAAACAAAGTAGGGGGAAGTAAAAATGAAGGTTATAAACAAAATTTGTCAAATTTCGGCAATCTTGTTTGGTGCTGCAGCACTATTTTTATTCTTTACTAACTTTGCTACTATAGTTTCTGAGACAGGAACATTTACCCTTTCGGGTGCTACATTGGCCTTCGGTGGCAAACTTAGCGCCGCAGGGGTGGATATGGCAAAATCAAGCGATTTATTGTTCTGCTTTTTGCTAACCGTATTGGCTACTGTTTGCGGTGGTTTTACATTTAAGTTCAAGGGTGCAAGGTATGCCGCTCCGGCCTTTGCTTTGGTTGCAGCTATTTATATGTTAGTTGTAACATTAAGCGCTCCGGTGCTCTACATTGATACCCGTCCACTTGCTGTAGCTTCGGCTTCCAATGTAACATACTTAATTTCGGTTGCACTTGTAACCGTAGCATTATTTGTATGTGTTGCATTCGGAATAGCACACCTACTTGTAGATGATTACATTTTAGTTTCACGCTCTAAAGACAAACTTACCATTCCAAAAAGAATAGTTCGTTTTGTTAGAG
>JAFSIN010000020.1 GCA_017439765.1 Clostridia bacterium
CTATACCATTAAGGCCGACGAGCAAAAATTACTTAATGTTTACCTTAAAAAGAACGAAGGCTCGGCACTTACATCGACCTACGAAATTTTAAAAATAAGCCTGGCCGACGAATTTTACAAACCCATTAAAATTATGTTGCCAACAGGCGCTAAGGCTTTTGTTAACGGTATTGCCGTGAGTGATGCCGACATTAAAACGTCGGAATTGCCAAAAATTCCAAAGAATTATGCAGCGGGTAATTTATCTGCACCGCAATATGCCGATATTTATAACCTTGTTAGCGAAAACCCCACGGTAACCGCCTTTGCAGGCGAACAGGAACTAAATGTTACTAAATCGGGTTCGCAATATTTGGTTGCACAGGATATTTCTAATTCTGAAAAAATAAGCAACTTTGCCATTGAGGCCTCTAAAACCTATTCGGCCTATATGCAAAACGATGGCTCGCTTAACAAAATTAAAAAATATTTTAGCACCGACACCGAATTTTATGAAAATTTAAGAACCAGCCTTGTTATTTTTTCGCTCGACCACGAAGGCTTTAGGTTTGACGATGCAGCATCACACGAAATTTTAAAATATTCCGATTCAATTTACAGTTGCCGTGTAACGCTAACACAGGTTCTTATTAGAAACGGGGCAGAATATAAAGATTATTACAACAAAAATGTTTATATTTATGTTGACGGGCAAAATATGAAGGTTATTGACCTGCAAAGTTCGGGGGCAAAATAATGAATGTTTTTGAACTCCAAATTTTAGATTTTATTAGAAACACATTTGCCTGCCCTGTTTTAGATTTTTTAATGCCCTTAATTACAAAATTGGGCGACCACGGAATTTTTTGCATTGCTGTGGCTTTGCTGCTTATTTGTTTTAAAAAAACACGCAAAACCGGCATAACCATTGGTGTATCGTTGGCAATTGGTTTTTTGGTTGGCAACATTTTTTTAAAAAATGTTGTGGGAAGAATCCGCCCTTACGACCTAAACCCAAATGTTGACCTGTTAATTGCAAAATTGCACGATTTTTCTTTTCCGTCGGGGCACACGTTGGCCTGTTTTGAAACCGCCGGTGCCATTTTTTTAAACAACAAAAAATTTGGTGTTGCCGCCCTTGTTTTAGCCACATTGGTTGCTTTTTCAAGGCTTTACCTTTATGTTCACTACCCGACCGATGTTTTAGCGGGAATTGTTTTGGGCGTTGGTTTTGCACTGCTGGCAAACCTTTTGGTTAATAAAGCATATGAAAAAATAAACAACAAAAAACCCAAGGTTTAGGGGTTGTATCCGTAAGAACACAACCCCAGTTTTATTCGCCAAAGGCGAGTTATATTGCTTCGCAGTTATATTCGGCTAAAAGCCAAGTGTTATTCGCTTTGCGAGTTTAGGAGCGAATAAAATATCACTAAAACCGAAAGGTTTTAATATCACTTTTCCGATAGGCAAAATAACACTGTGAGACCTGTCTCACAATATCACTATTAAAATATTTTTTTGAGACATTAAAAAAGGAAGCACGAAATTTTCGTGCTTCCTTTGATTTTGTCTTATACCGTAGCAAGCAGGGAAAATGTAC
>JAFSIN010000021.1 GCA_017439765.1 Clostridia bacterium
GATTGCCGTTCTAAAGATGTTTCCGAGCGTGAAATTTTCATAGTAGAGGGCGATTCCGCCTTGGGTTCTTGTAAACTTGCGCGCGACCCTAACTTTCAGGCTATAATGCCGGTAAGAGGTAAAATCCTTAACTGTTTAAAGGCCGAGTACGACAAGGTATTTAAAAGTGAAATTATTACCGATTTATTAAAGGTATTGGGCTGTGGCGTAGAGGTTAAAAGCAAGGCTAATAAAGATTTATCTACATTTAACCTGGATAATTTAAGGTGGAATAAAATTATTATTTGTACCGATGCCGATGTAGACGGATTCCAGATTCGCACCCTTATTTTAACCATGATTTACCGCGTTATGCCAACACTGCTTCAAGAGGGCAAGGTGTATATTGCCGAAACCCCGCTTTACGAAATTACCACTAAAGATATGACCTATTTTGCCTACGACGAAAATGAAAAAACCGAAATTATTTCGAAAATAGGCGATAAAAAGTATACTATTCAGCGTTCTAAAGGTCTTGGCGAAAACCAACCTGATATGATGAATTTAACTACCATGAACCCCGAAACCCGAAGGCTTATAAAGGTAATGCCCGACGATGCCCAAAAAACCTCTGAAATGTTTGATTTGTTGTTGGGTGATAATCTGCAAGGTCGTAAAGATTTTATAGCCGAATATGGTTATATGTATATTGACGAAGCCGATTTAAGTTAATGTAAAGGAAGATAAAATGGCACCAAAAGTTAAAAAAGAAAAGGCAACAAAAATTGCCCCAAAAACCGATAAAACTTATATTGCAGGTGCAGGACTTACGGTTGAACAACCAATAGTGCGCACTCTTGAAACCAACTATATGCCCTATGCCATGAGTGTTATAGTTTCGCGTGCTATACCCGAAATTGACGGATTTAAACCTTCGCACCGCAAACTGCTTTACACCATGTATACCATGGGGTTGTTAAGTGGCGGAACAATAAAATCTGCTAACATAGTGGGCCGCACAATGCAGTTAAACCCCCACGGCGACGCCGCCATTTATGAAACTATGGTTAGGCTTTCAGAGGGTTATCAGGCGCTTTTGCACCCATATGTAAAATCTAAAGGCTCGTTTGGTAAGGCCTATTCGCGTGATATGGCCTATGCGGCATCGCGTTACACCGAGGCAAAATTAGCCCCTATTGCAGCAGAACTTTTTGCCGATATTGATAAAGACACTGTAGATTTTGTGGATAATTACGATTCTACCTTAAAAGAGCCAACCTTGTTCCCGGTAACATTTCCTTCCATTTTGGTTAATGCTAATACCGGTATTGCGGTTGGAATGGCAAGTTCTATTTGCCCCTTTAATTTAGCCGAGGTTTGTAATACCACAATAGAGTATATTAAAGATAATGATATTAACATTGCCGACACCTTGTTGGCACCCGATTTTCCAATAGGCGGCCAACTGCTTTATAACCGAGCCGACATTGAAAAGATTTATGAAACCGGACGCGGCAGCTTTAAGGTTAGGGGAGTTTACACCTACGATAAACAGCAAAACTGCATTGATATTACCGAAATTCCGCCAACCACCACCAGTGAAGCCATTATTGAAAAGGTTGTTGAACTGGTTAAACAAAAAAAGATTACCGAAATTAACGATATCCGTGATGAAACAGGTTTGCAAGGTCTTAAAATAACCATTGATTTAAAACGTGGCGCCGACCCCGAAAAGTTAATTAAAAAACTTTATAAATCAACCCCGCTGCAAGACAGTTTTTCTTGCAACTTTAACATTTTAATTGCGGGCTCACCACGTGTTATGGGTGTAAAAGAAATTATAAGTGAATGGGTGGCCTACCGCCAAGAGTGTGTGCGCCGCAGGGTTTACTTTTTGCTTACCAAGGCTAAAGACAGGCTGCATTTATTAAAGGGTTTGCAAAAAATTCTTTTAGATATTGATAAAGCCGTTAAAATAGTGCGTGAAACAACCGAAGAAAAAGAGGTTGTTCCAAACCTTATGATTGGCTTTGGTATTGACGAAATTCAGGCCGAATATGTGGCAGAAATTAAATTGCGCCATTTAAATAAGGAATATATTTTAAAACGATTGTCTGATATTGAAAATTTAGAAAAAGACATTGCCGATATGGAATCGGTGCTTTCAAGCCGCAATAAAATTTTAAGAATTATTATAAAAGAGCTTGAGAGCGTGCGTGATAAATTTGGTCAACCACGTAAAACCGCCATAGTTAATGCCGAGCAAGATTTAGCCGAACAAGAAGAAATAGAGATAGATGAATCCCCAGTAACATTATTCTTCACTAAAGAAGGTTACTTTAAAAAGATTACACCGTTGTCGCTTAGAATGAGTGGCGAACAAAAATTAAAAGAGGGCGACAAAATAACCCAAACGGTTGAAGCAACTAATGCCCACGAACTTATTTTCTTTACAAATAAACACCAGGCATATAAAGCCAAGGTTAGCGATTTTGCCGACAGTAAAGCAAGTGTTTTGGGCGATTATGTAGCCTCTAAACTCGATTTTGAAGATGGCGAAACCCCTGTTTATATGGTGGCTACTCGCGACTACAAGGGTAATGTTTTGTTTGTTTTTGAAAATGGCCGTGTTTCTAAGGTTTCGTTGTCGGCTTATCAGACCAAAACCAACCGTAAAAAGTTGGTTGGTGCATATTGCGATAAATTTGCTTTACATTCGGTTATGTTTAAAGAAACCGAAGGCGACATTCTTTTAACATCAACCAATGGCCGAATGTTGTTGGTTTCATCGGCTGCGTTGCAAACCAAAACCACTCGCGACAACACAGGTGTGGCCGTTATGACTCAAAAGAAAGGTCAGCGCATTTTTGAAGTGCAAGATTATTCTGCAGGTTTATTACCGAACGAGCACCGCTACCGCACCCGCAACCTGCCCGCTGCCGGTAGCTTTAAACCGGCCGACACCGCCGAGCAACTTACAATATAAAAAGCGAGCCGCCTAAAAAAGCATCTTAGGCGGCTGTCAGCCCGTAAAACAAACGCAATTTTTTTCTTATTATCGGCTGACATTAATAATATTTGCCTTAAAACATCATTTATTTAAGGAAATGTTTGACAAATTTTTTTAATTGCTATAATATATTTATGTTTTAAATCAATTTTGGAGTTGATATTATAATGAGCAAAGAACTTGCTAAGCAATACGACCCTAA
>JAFSIN010000003.1 GCA_017439765.1 Clostridia bacterium
ATTTTCTACACCGGCAACCGTGAGCAGTATGAGCAGAAGTTAAGTACGATGAAAAAAGAAAAAGCCGACCTTGAGAAAAAGGTCAGCTCACTCATAGACACCCTTGCTGAGTTAGATGATAATTCTGCAAAAAAATCAATAGTCGCCCGTATTAACGAAATGAATACGGGGATAGATAAAATCTCACAGGGCATTGACGAAATGATAAGTCTTACCGCTGAACATGCTTTCAGCGATATTGAGTTTGATGTACTTCGTCAAATGCTTTCGGTATTCAAAAACACGATTGATGATATGTCCTACGAACAAAAGAGAGCCGCCATTCAAAGTGTTGTACGCCGTGTAATTTGGGATGGCGAAAACGCACACGTTATTTTATTCGGCTCGCAGGACGGTGATATTGAACTCCCCGATATCACACCTTACATAAAACACATTGACATAAATGCCGATGATGACGAAGAACTCATTGAATTTTCGGACGTAGATTACGACGAAGATACTACTGAGGATTTTCGTTCACAAACTAAAACCGATTTGTGTGAGGATAGCAAACGAGATTTTAATGTATTTCAGAAATTTAAAAAAATCGGCGCAAGACATTTATATTTCCGACCCAATAGACACCGACAAAGACGGCAACACATTATCGCTCATAGATATTATTGCCGACGACACCGATATTGCCGAGCAAACCAACACCAAAATAATGCTTGGCAAACTTAAAACCATTATAAACGACGCATTAGACGACCGTGAAAAAACCATAATTTGTTACCGCTATGCATTGGGCGGCTGCCCCGAGCTTACCCAAAACGAAATCGCCAAAAAACTTAATATTTCGCGTTCATATGTGTCGCGAATAGAAAAATCGGCCCTGCAAAAATTAAGGGAGTTGTTAGAGTAAATAAAAAAAGGAAGGTGTTGCACCTTCCTTTTTGTTATTATTTAAGGCCAGCCTTAAGGTTTTCTAATTGATTGCGTAATTCCTGTGGCAATTTGTCGCCGAACTTTTTGTAATGTTCTTCAATTTCGGCAGCCTCTTTGGTCCAAATTTCTTTGTCAACGGTTAAAATATCCTTAAGGGTATCCATATCCATATCCAAATCGGTTAAATCAATATCTTCGGGCTTCGGAACATAACCAATAGCGGTTTCGGTAGCATCGGCCTTGCCGTCGCAACGGTCGAGTATCCAGTTAAGAACACGCATATTGTCGCCAAAACCTGGCCATACAAAGTTGCCTTCGTCGTCGGTACGGAACCAGTTAACATTAAATATTTTTGGAGCCTTGTCGCCAAGTTTTTTGCCCATTTGTAACCAATGCTCAAAATAATCTGCCATATTGTAACCGCAGAACGGAAGCATTGCCATTGGGTCGCGGCGAACTACGCCCACGGCACCGGCAGCAGCAGCGGTTGTTTCACTTGCCATGGCCGAGCCAACAAATACGCCGTTTTCCCAGTTTTTAGATTGATATACAAGCGGAGCGCACTTAGCACGGCGGCCGCCAAATACAATTGCCGAGATTGGAACGCCTGCGCCCTTGTTAAATTCTTCAGAAATGCAGGGGCAATTTTCTGCAGGGGCAGTAAAGCGTGAGTTGGGGTGTGCAGCGCAGGTGGATTTGTCTGCCTTGTCAAACTTAGAGGCATCCCATGGGTTGCCCTTCCAATCCAATGCATTTTCGGGCAGATTTTTATTCAAACCTTCCCACCAAACTGTGTTATTGTTAAGGTCTAAAGCAACGTTTGTGAAAATTGTACCTTTTTTGGTCGATTCAAGTGCATTAAAGTTAGATTTTTCGTTGGTGCCGGGGGCAACGCCAAAGAAACCGTTTTCGGGGTTAATGGCGTAAAGTCTGCCATCGGGGCCAATGCGCATCCAAGCAATATCGTCACCAACGGTCCAAACCTTGTAACCTTTTTTGCGTAAATATTCGGGTGGAATAAGCATTGCGAGGTTGGTTTTACCGCAAGCCGATGGGAATGCAGCAGCAATGTATTTAACCTCGCCCTGTGGGTTTTCAAGACCTAAAATGAGCATATGCTCGGCCATCCAACCCTCTTTCCAACCTTGGTAAGAAGCAATACGAAGCGCAAAGCATTTTTTACCAAGCAATACGTTACCGCCGTAGCCCGAGTTAACCGAAATAATTGTGTTATCTTCGGGGAAGTGGCAGATGTAGCGGTTTTCGGGGTCAACCTGGCACCTTGAGTGCAAACCGCGTACCCAGTCGTTGCTGTCGCCCAAAACTTCAAGAACCTTTTTGTCAACACGGGTCATAATGAGCATGTTAAGCACAACGTAAACCGAATCGGTAACCTCAATACCTATTTTAGCCAAAGGTGAGCCAATCGGGCCCATAGAATAAGGTATGATATACATTGTGCGGCCTTGGTAACTGCCACGGGCAATGTTATAAAGTTTTTCATACATCTGATTAGGGTCGCACCAGTTGTTTGTTGGGCCGGCATCTTCTTTTTTGCTTGTGCAAATAAAGGTGCGGTCTTCCACACGGGCAACGTCATTGGGGTTGGTGCGGTGCAAATAGCAATCAGGCAATAATTCTTGGTTAAGTTTAAAAAGTTCGCCTGTTCTAACAGCCTCGGCACGAAGCTCTTCGGTTTGCTCTTTAGAACCATCTATCCAAACAACGTTATCAGGTTGTAAAAGTTCCTTCATTTCGTCGAGCCATTTTAAAACGGTTTTGTTTTCTGTCATTACAATAACACTCCTATAAATTGTTCCGAAAATATTGTTTTTCGGTTTTTTAAAGATTATACCTTAAAACTGCAATTTATTCAACATAATTATAAAAAAATTAACAGTTTTTTAAGATTTTTTAAGTTCGCGCTCTAACCAAATGGCGCCAATATCCATGGCTTCATATAACCCGGTTTTTTCGCTGGTTTTTATAATGCGTTCTTTATCTTTAACTTCGGTGTCCGAAAGCATTAACAAAACCTTTACCTTATCGGCAATTTCAAGGTTGCCTTCTTTTTTAGTTGAAAGAATTTCAAGTTTAATAACATATTTTTCCGACATATCTCCATAGTAAATTTCGTTACCGTGGCGAACAAGCGGCTTGCCTTTATACATTAAAAAATCGGCCATTACATAATCCTCCTTTATAAACCAAACGCAATACTTTTATAAATGGTTTGGCAATTTTTGTGAAATTATTCATACCTTAGTATATATTATCAGAAAAAATATGTCAAGAATTTATGCCGTTTAAAAACTATTGCTCTTGACTTTTCGTTTTTGTTTTTATATATTATAATAAGGAAAATATCGCACAGGAGGCGTAATTAATATGGATAACAACAAAAAAACAATGGAAACCATTGTAAATTTAGCCAAAGGCCGTGGTTTTGTTTACCCCGGCAGCGAAATTTACGGTGGTCTTGCAAACTCTTGGGACTACGGCCCCTTGGGTGTAGAGCTTAAAAACAATGTTAAAAAAGCTTGGTGGAAAAAATTCGTGCAAGAAAGCCCTTATAATGTTGGCTTAGACAGCGCAATCATAATGAACCGTGAAACCTGGGTGGCTTCGGGCCACTTGGGCGGTTTCTCTGATCCGTTAATGGATTGTAAGGTTTGTAAAACCCGCCACCGTGCCGATAAATTAATTGAAGATTATGTTGCCGAAAACAATTTGTCAGACAACCCTGCCGGCTTTAGCGACGAGCAGATGTACAACTACATTAAAGAGCACGGTATTGTGTGCCCGTCTTGCGGCTCGGCCGATTTTACCGACATTCGCAAATTTAACCTTATGTTTAAAACCTTCCAGGGCGTTACTGAAGACAGCGCCGCAACCTTATATTTGCGCCCCGAAACCGCACAGGGCATTTTTGTAAACTTTAAAAATATTCAGCGCACAACCCGCAAGAAAATCCCGTTTGGTGTTGGTCAAATAGGTAAGTCGTTCCGTAACGAGATTACCCCCGGCAACTTTACCTTCCGCACACGCGAGTTTGAGCAAATGGAATTGGAATTTTTCTGCAAACCGGGTACCGACCTCGAGTGGTTTGATTTTTGGCGCGGATATTGCCGCGACTGGCTTTTAAACCTTGGCATGAAGGCCGAAAATTTAAGACTGCGCGACCACGATAAAGACGAACTCTGCTTCTATTCCAAGGCTACTACCGATTTTGAGTTTTTATTCCCGTTTGGTTGGGGCGAACTTTGGGGTGTTGCCGACCGTACCGATTACGATTTATCGCAACATTCTAACCACAGCGGCGAAGATATGGTTTATTTTGACCAGGAAACCGGCGAAAAATATGTGCCATATGTTGTAGAGCCTTCTTTAGGCGCCGACCGTGTAACACTTGCATTTTTGTGCGATGCTTATGACGAAGAAACCGACGAAAAGGGCGAAACCCGCACAGTGTTAAGGTTGCACCCTGCGTTATCTCCGTTTAAGGCTGCAGTGCTACCGCTTTCTAAAAAGTTAAGCGCCAATGCAACACAGGTTTACAGCCGTTTGGCCAAAAAGTTTATGGTCGATTTTGATGATGCCGGCTCAATCGGCAAACGCTACCGCAGGCAAGACGAAATCGGAACACCGCTTTGCATTACCTACGATTTCGAATCCGAAACCGACGGTTGCGTAACCGTAAGGGACCGCGACACAATGCAACAGGTTCGCATCAGCATAGACGATTTAGAGCAATATATTGAAAATAAAATAGAATTTTAATTATAAGAAAAATTCTATTGACTTTTATATGCCCCTTAGAGTATAATTGGTTCAATAGACTATAAGGGGTATTATCCGCATTATAGTTAAAAAGAAGTAAATATGGCTTAGTTTAAAGGAGGTTAAAGCAATGAAAAGAACTTACCAGCCTAAAAAAATTCACCGCAAAAAAGAACACGGCTTTTTAAAAAGAATGGCAACAGCCAACGGCAGAAAAGTGTTAGCACGCCGCAGAGCTAAGGGCAGAAAGCAGCTCAGCTATTAATTATAAGCCACTTTAAAAGGGTGGCTTTTCCTTTTTAAAAGGTAAAAGTTATGACAGAAAAATTAAAACTAAACAAAGAATTTCGCCGCACATACGGTCGTGGTAAAAGTGTTGTTAACCACGCCTTAGTTTGTTATATTTTACATTGCGGCGGCGACAACATTCGTTATGGCATAACGGTCAGCAAAAAACTAGGCAAGGCAGTAAAGCGCAACAGGGCCAAAAGGCTTATATCAGCAGCCTTTAGGTCGGTTAGCGCCAACATAAAGCCGGGCACGCAGGTTGTTTTTGTGGCAAGGTCGGCAATTTTTAACCAAAAAAGTTACCAAATTGCCCAGACAATGCGTTCAAGCTTTATTTCTGCAGGCGCATGGGAAGAATATGATAGGTAAATTTTTAATTTTTTTAATTAACATTTATAAAAAATTTATTTCCCCCTTAAAAAAACCGTGCTGCAGGTTTATTCCGTCTTGCTCAAGTTACGCTGTCGAGGCCATAAAGGTTCACGGTGCGTTATACGGCACAATACTGTCGGTTTGGCGAATTTTACGGTGCAATCCATTCTGCCGCGGCGGGTACGACCCTGTACCCAAAAAGAAATCTAAAGGAAGTTAGATTAATGACAGCTATTTTTGATATTATAAACAAATACATTTTATCTTATGTGATGCGTTTTATAATGGCAATTTGCAACAACAATTTTGCCGTTACAATTGTAATTTTTACAATTTTTATTAATGCTTTATTAATACCGCTAAGCATAAAGAGCCAAAAAACTTCGGTTCAACAAATTAAAATTAAACCAAAGTTAGATGAACTTAAGAAAAAATACGGCGATGACCGCCAAAAATTTGCTGCCGCACAACAAAAACTTTACCAAGATGAACAGGTTTCTATGTCGGGCGGTTGCCTACCAATGATTATAAGGCTTGTTTTTTTAATGAGCATTTATTACCTTATAACCAAACCGCTTTCTTACCTTACAAACATTGGGGCCGAAACCGTTAACGGTGTTATAAACGGCCTTAAAAATTTGGGTTATATTGCCAACACAACATATTCACCCGAACTTAAAGTTTTTGAATTTATTAAAAATCCCGAAAATATTGCCGCCATTTCTGACGAAACCTTAAAAGCAGGCGTTCTAGAGGTGCAAAAACAAACTGCCGGCATGAATTTTAGCCTCTTTGGCATAGATTTAACCGCAACACCGCAGTTTTCCTTTAATTTTTCCGAGGCAAATATTTTATGGGTTATTCCCATCATTGCGTTTTTAGCAGCATTTGTTGCCGGTTTAATTTCCACAAAACTGCAAAAATCCATTAACCCCGATGCACCAAATATGGCTGCAATGAACCTTATTATGCCGTTTTTCTCAATGTATATTGCATTTAAAGCACCCTGTGGTCTTGGCTTCTATTGGGCTTGCTCAAGCTTAATTTCGGGTCTTGTTCAGGCAGCCGTGCAATATTTTTACAGCCCATATAAAATGATAGCAAACGAAAGGGCTAAAAACTTAATAAAAGTAAACGAAACAGAAAGCAAGAAGCTGTAAAAAGCGTTAAATTATATAAGGAGGGTTATCCTTGAAAAAAGAAGCAATTGGCATAGGCGAAACTATAGAAGAGGCTAAAGAAAATGCCCTTTTAGAGTTGGGTGCCTCTGCATATGATGATGTTCAATTTGATGTTATTTCTTTGCCACGCAAAAAAACCTTGGGAATTTTTGGCGGCGCCAAAGCCGAGGTTAAGGCATTTATAGAAGTTCCCGAAAAAAATCAACCTAAAAAAGCAGCCCCCAAAAAAGAAAAGGCTGCAAAACAACCCAAGCAACCCAAACAAACCGAAAAGAAAAATACAGTTACCACCGAAGCAGTGGTTGAAAATGCCGTTCCGGCCAACCAGATAGATGCCGCAACCCCTGCCGGCAAAGCACTCAATTATCTTAACAACATATTAAATAATTTAGGCTGCAATAACATAGAAATTAATGTAGCCTTAAAAGAAAACGGAGCCGATTTTTATATTTCGGGCGAAGGTTTAGGTGTTGTAATAGGTCGTCGTGGCGAAACATTAGATTCTTTGCAATATTTAACCAGCCTTTCGGCTAATGCCGGCAACGGTTACTACAGGGTAACATTAAATATTGGCGATTACCGCCAAAAACGAGAACAGGCGTTAATGGGCCTTGCTAAAAGAATGTCGGCACAGGTTTTGCGCAATGGTCGTTCGCGCACACTTGAACCCATGAATCCATATGAACGCCGTATTATTCACACCGCCGTGCAAGAAATTGAAGGAGTTTATTCAAAATCTATTGGCGAAGGTAGCGGCCGCAGGGTAGTAATAAGCGCCGAAAAGGGCGCACAAAAACCTGCCCGCGCAAACACTCCCGCCAACACAGAGCGTGAACCAAAGCGTGATGCCGAAATTCCGCTTTACGGCAAAATTAATTAGTTAAACATTTTAAGAGGTGCTTTGCGCCTCTTATTTTTTAATAAATGCCTTACACCTTAAATTTTCGTGGGAGGATTAATTAATGGACATCAGGCAAGAATCCCTTAAAAAGCATTACGAATGGGGCGGTAAAATTGAGGTTATTTCGCGCGCACCAATAAACTCAAGGCAAGATTTATCGTTGGCATATACCCCAGGTGTTGCCGAACCATGTTTAGAAATACAAAAAGATGTTAATAAATCATTCGAGCTTACCCGTCGCAGCAATTTGGTTGCCGTTGTAACCGACGGTACCGCCGTTTTAGGCCTTGGCGACATTGGACCCGAGGCCGGTATGCCGGTTATGGAGGGCAAGTGCGCCTTGTTTAAAGAGTTTGCCAATGTGGACGCCTTTCCGCTTTGCATAAAAAGCAAAGATGTTGACGAAATTGTAAGAACAATATATTTGCTTTCGGGCAGTTTTGGCGGAATTAATTTAGAGGATATTTCGGCCCCAAGGTGCTTCGAAATTGAGCAAAAATTAAAACAAATTTGCGACATTCCCGTTTTTCACGATGACCAACACGGCACCGCAATAGTGGTGGCCGCCGCATTAATAAATGCCTTAAAACTTGTGGAAAAACAAATTGGAGAAATAAAGGTGGTCATAAACGGTGCGGGCTCGGCCGGTATTGCAATAGGCAAACACCTTATGAATATGGGTGTAAAAAATTTAATTTTTTGCGACCGATTTGGAATTATAACCCAAGGGGGTAAAAATAATAACCCCGCCCAAGAAGAAATAGCAGCCGTAACTAATAAAGAAGGCAAGTCGGGCACATTGGCAGATGCCCTAAAGGGTGCCGATGTATTTATAGGTGTTTCGGCACCAAATTTAGTAACACCACAAATGGTAAAATCTATGGCAAGCGACGCCATCTTATTCCCAATGGCCAACCCCACCCCCGAAATTATGCCTGATGTAGCATTAGCGGCAGGCGCCAGGGTAGTCGGCACGGGTCGGTCTGATTTTGCCAACCAAATCAACAATGTTTTGGCTTTCCCCGGTATTTTCCGTGGTGCGCTGGATTGCCGTGCCACCGTTATTAATGAACAAATGAAGGTTGCAACTTCTTACGCTTTAGCATCATTAATACCCGATGACCAAATATCCGAGGACAACATTATTCCCCCCGCGTTAGATAAGCGCGTGGCTGAAACGGTGGCCAATGCCGTTAAAAAGGTTGCCAAAGAAACAGGCGTGGCAAGAATTTAAAATATTTTTAAGGGGGCTTAAAGCCCCCTTTTTTATGTGTTAAAAATATTTTCAATAATGTTTTGCGAATATTCTTCCAATGCCTTAAAATCCATTGCTTCAATATAAAATGCCTCTAAAACATCGTGTGCATTTTTGGCATCTTTTAAGGTTTTAACGGCGGCATCAATAAGGGTGTACGCCGCTTTGTTGTTAAATTTAATTTTTTCACGGCAGGTGTTTAACTCTTGGTTAATTAAAAAACGACGGGTGTGAATTTTTCGGCTGTTAGCCGTTATGTTACTAAAACTGCTTTGGCGGCAAAAGGCTAATTTGAGTTTTGGCACAATAATTGCATCAATAATATCGTTTGGCAAAATGGGGTTTTTAACGGTTATAATTTCGTGGCCGCAGTTTAGCGCGTAATCACGCACACCCGAAAATATAACCGAGGCCACCGCACCCAATTCATCGCAAATAATTACCTTTTCGTTGGCCAAAATATCAACTGTTCTGTCATAAAAAACATAACCCTCGGGCGTGATTCCGCCCAAAAATCTAACCCATTCTTGTGCGGTGCCGTCTGTTTTTTTAATATAACGCTCGGCAAGTTTTGCACCATAAGAAATGGCTTTATCAATATTTGTGCTTTTAAGTTGCAGGTTAAAATTATAACTTAAAAGTTGCCCCGCCGCCTTTATATATTCTGCCGCCCGCTTGTGCAAAAATTTATTATCGGCCGCTGCTTTAATAATATTATTTTTGTTTTTTAATAAAATTTTTCGGCTCCAAAAACTACCTGTGTTAATAATTTGCTCGCAAACACCGGGCAATGTTGGCTCAACCACGTGCGGCGCAGTGCCGTCAAGAATAATTATTTTATCTTCGGGCAGAATAACTGCGTCCAAACTTTTAGGGTCGCTGCTGCAGGGGCATAAAACAACCTGCTTTTTAAGGTCTGAGGCCACTTTTAAAAATTTTTTCATTACCCCCGATTTACCTGTTCCGGGCCCACCCTTAATTATGTAAGCGTTCCAATCGGTAATCGAATAATTTTTGTTAAAAGCAGAATAAAAACCACCCGCGCTGTTAGCGGCTAAGAAAAAATGCGGAAAATGTTTATTAGTCATAAAAAAGCCTCCGTTTCAATATATATTATTCAAAAAGATGCTCTTTGACACGGAAACAATTTTGTGTTATAATGCTTTAGCGAGTTAATTGAACGGCTGCGGGCTACGGCCCGAGGAAAGTCCGAGCTCCGCAGGACAGGATAGCAGCTAACGGCTGCCGAGGGCGACCTTAGGGAAAGTGCAACAGAGATATACCGCTGTTTTTACAGCAAGGGTGGAAAGGCGAGGTAAGAGCTCACCGCCCGCTCGGAGACGAAACGGGCCTGCAAACCCTATCCGGAGCAACACTGAGTGAGGCTATACACTTGTCCGGTGTGCCTCGAAAAGTGGCTTGAGCCGCAAAGCGATTTACGGCCTAGATAGATAGTCGTTCACGACAGAACTCGGCTTACAGATTAACTCGCATTATTGGCAACAAGGGCACCTTTTTAGGTGCCAATTTATTATGCTTGACATAATATAATGTTTATTATATAATACATTTTGTATCTGTGTATTGCAGATTATAAATCAGAAAGGAAACTCTTTACAATGCAAAAGAAAATCAGACTTACCGACGAAGGTCTAAAAACATTGCAGCAAGAGCTTGAAACCCTTAAAACTCAAGGCAGAAAAGATATTGCCGAAAAAATCAAAGTAGCCCGTGGCTATGGCGATTTATCTGAAAACAGTGAATACGACGAAGCCAAAAACGAGCAGGCTAAAATAGAAGCCCGTATAATTGAAATTGAAGCAATGCTTAAAAATGTTGAAATTATAGAGGATGTTAAGGGTGCAACCAAAACCGTTGTGCTTGGTTCTAAGGTTACTATTTTAGATGTAGAGTTCGAAGAAGAACTTGAATACAGAATAGTAGGCTCGGCCGAGGCTAACCCGGAAAAAGGTCGTATTTCCGATGAATCTCCCGTAGGCAAGGCTTTGCTTGGCCATAAAAAAGGCGATGTAGTTTTTGCCGATGCCCCAACAGGTGAAATTGAGTTCAAAATTTTAGCAATTTCAAAATAAATTTTAGGGGCGGATTTTTCTGCCCCATTTTTAATACAAAGGTGTGAAAAAAGTGAGCGAAAATATTACACAAAATACAGAAAACACTGCCGAACAACTTAACGAAATTTTAAAGGTTCGCCGCGAAAAACTTGCCAACTTAAAGGCTTCGGGGCAAGACCCATTTGTAATAACTAAATTCGATTTCGATAATGATTCGGCCAACATAAAGGCAAATTTTGAAGAGTTCGAAGGCAAAACTGTTAAAATTGCCGGCCGCATTTTAGCCCGCAGAATAATGGGCAAGGCAAGTTTTGTCGGCATTTCGGATTGCAGCGGCAAAATTCAACTTTATGTTAGGCGCGACGACGTTGGCGAAGACGTTTACGCCGGATTTAAAAAGTGGGATATTGGCGATATTATTGGTGTAGAGGGTTTTGTGTTTAAAACCCAAACAGGCGAAATTTCGGTTCACGCCACCGCAATAACACTGCTTTCAAAATCGCTTTTGCCATTGCCCGAAAAATTCCACGGCCTTACCAATAACGATTTGCGCTTTAGGCAAAGGTATGTGGATTTAATAATGAACCCCAACGTTAAGCGTAATTTCGAAATCCGCTCTAAATTCATAAAATTTATGCGTAACTACCTCGACAATATGAATTATATTGAGGTTGAAACCCCCGTACTTAACACAATAGTTGGCGGCGCAGCAGCCCGCCCCTTTGTTACACACCACAACACCTTAAATATACCTATGTATATGCGCATAGCAACCGAATTACCCTTAAAACGCCTTATTGTAGGCGGAATGGACAGGGTTTATGAAATTGGCCGAATTTTCAGAAACGAGGGAATGGACCCAAAACATAACCCCGAGTTCACAACGGTCGAACTTTACCAAGCCTATGCCGATTTTAACGATATGATGGATATTGCAGAGGGCATAATTTCGGGCGCCGCCAAAGAAATTCACGGCACCTATGAGGTGGAATGGTTGGGTGAAAAAATTGACCTAACACCCGGTTGGCGCAGACTCACAATGGTAGATGCCGTTAAAGAATATGCCGGCATAGATTTTAACACAATAACTTCCGACGCCGACGCCGTTGCAGCCGCAAAAGCCATTGGCGTAGAGTTGGCCGACACCGCAGACAAAACCTGGGGCAATGCCCTTTACGCCTGCTTTGACCAACGCGTAGAGGAAAAATTAATTCAGCCTACATTTATAACAATGTACCCTGTGGAAGTTTCGCCGCTTACAAAGGCTTCGCCCACAGACCCAAGGCTTACCGAGCGTTTTGAGTTGTTTGTTTGCCGTTCCGAACTTGCAAATGCCTACTCCGAACTTAACGACCCAATAGTTCAGCGCGAAAGGTTCGAAAAACAATTAGAACTGCGCGAACGCGGCGACGACGAAGCCGAAATGCTTGACGAAGACTTTTTAACCGCCATGGAATACGGTATGCCACCAACAGGCGGCATGGGCATAGGAATAGACCGCGCCGTAATGCTGCTTACCAATTCCGATTCCATCCGCGAAGTAATATTATTCCCCACAATGAAACCTTTGGACTAAGAAAAACCGCATAAACACTGTGTTTTTCGAGGTTTTGAACCGCTAAAATCGTAAGCCATAAGCCAAACTTAAGCCAATGCATGTTTTTGTGCAAAAAATGACGGTTTTAAGTGGGCAAGGCAAGAGCAAAAGTTCCAAAAATCTTTAAGCCATTTAC
>JAFSIN010000022.1 GCA_017439765.1 Clostridia bacterium
ATAGTAAATACCCAAATCGGTATTACAGCAAGAACTGTATATTGTAAAGGCATAAAGTTCTTTTTTAAGTTTCAGGCAGCCTTTTGGCATTTCTACCGATTTTAATATGTGAAAAAACTGGTTTATGCTTTCGGCTTCGGTATTATGTGGTACCGAATTCATTTTAACAAATGTCGCCTTTATAAATCTTGATGCCGATGAAAAATCTCCCGGCAGACCCATAGCACCCATTCCGCGAGAATATTTTTCTAGTTTTAAGGCCTTGTTTGAGCCCAAAAATGTGCTTTTGGGTTGGGCATTTGTCAGACTCATATAATTATTAAGGTTAAACAGCTGGTAATTAAAAGGTGGATTATTTGTAAGCACACCAACGGGGTTGCTCACTATTTTTATTCCCGATTTTAAGGGTTCAAGCGTAATTGAACGGCGACTGTCCGAGATAATCCAATGAAGCGGCGACAGCGGTAATTCTTCACTAAAACTTTGGTTTAAAAGATTAATTCGATTTAACAGTTTTTGTGCTTCATACACCGTGGCACATTGGCTTAATACCCAAGGAATTAACTCAAACGGCGTTATATTGTCTTTATCAAGGCAATAAGGGCTATAATGTGCGTTTTTTGGAAAATTCAAGGCCGCAACGCTAAGCCCTTTTTCATTTGTTGCATCGTAATAAAGCGGATAGTCGGCAAAAACATAGGCCATACCAATTATTGCAAAATGATGCTTTATCTCCCCCATTTTTCTAAACCGGAATGTGTAATTTCTTGGTGTGATTGTAACGGTTTCGTTAAAATGATATTCTAAATCTAAATTCCTGCCAAAATAATGGTGGTTTGTTTTATAGGTAATGGCTGTGCACATAATAACACTCCTTAAAATTTGGTGTATTATTTATTTTAACAACATTTAACCAATAAATTCTAAACAAAAAACAGCAGGCTTAAACCTGCTGTTTTATTTTATATTTATTTGTTGTTAATATAGTAATCAATTGGTAACACCTTGCCAAACACACAGGTGTGTTTTGGGGTTACAAGGCGGTCTTCGTGCAGAGAGCCAAAATACCAATGCTTAAAGCTGCAATTTTCGTTAATTTCTTCGAAAAATCCGTTAAGTTTATTAACCCTGTCGGCAAGGCCGCGGCGCAAAAGCATTGCGCTTTTCACAAGTGAGGGTGGTTCGTGGGTAATAATATAATCAACCTTACAGTCAAGGTCGTCTAACTGTTTGGCGGCACCTGTCATTTGGGCGGGGGTTGGCATTTCTTCACGCCACCAAAGGTTGTTTTCAAGCCGCATATCTTTATCTAAACTCTCTCCACCGCCAAAGGTAAAAATTTTTGTGTCTTCGATGTTAAAAACCTGACCACGCATTAAATGCAACAAATTGCCCTCAATTCTATGCACCATGCCGCCCTTCCAATAGGTTGTTCGGCAACGGTTGATTTTTTGCAAATTATCGTGTGTTCCCTCAACAAAGGCAACAGTAAACTTACGACTGCCTAAATATTTTATAACTTCTTCTTCCTCTTTGCCGCCGGCCCACAAATAACCCAAATCGCCACATACAATAAGGGTGTCGCCCTTTTTAAGTTTGCGCCATTCACGGTCATATAAACGCTCTATATTGCCGTGCATATCGCCAGTAATATATATCAAAAAAATTCACCCCTAAAATCAATTTGTGTCTTCCATTTTGGTAAACTATATTGTATAATTAAAATAAAGAAAATAACGAGGTAAAAATAATATGTTTAAAACACTCGCCAAATATATTTTAACATTTATTACAATAATTTCAATAGTTTCTTGCTCGGTTTCGGCTTATCAGATTAATGAATTCACGCTAAACGCTAACACAGCAATACTTTTAAGCCTGGATACCGGCGAGATTTTATATTCGCAAAACGCCGAACAAAAGGTTTACCCGGCATCGCTCACCAAAATTTTGGCAGCCGTTATAGTTGTTGAAAATACCACAAATTTAGACTCGGAAATTATAACCACAACAAAATCGGCATTAAGGGCAATATCGGGCACGGGTTCAAGCGTTATTGGGCTTAAAGAGGGTGAACAACTTACCGCAAGGCAGGCATTGGCTTGTTTAATGGTGTCGTCGGGCGGCGATGTGGCCTATGCCATAGCCGAGCATTACGGCGGCTCTACCCAAGGGTTTTTAGATTTAATGAATGCCAAAGCGGCCGAAATCGGAATGAAAAATTCGCACTTCAGCAACCCCGTGGGACTTCACGATGAACTAACCTACACCACCGGTAACGATATTGCGGTTTTAACCAAGTATGCTCTGCAATACGATGTTTTAAAAGAAATTACATCGGTTTCTCGTTATGTTGTGCCCGCCACAAATATGGCGCCTTCGCGCACACTTTCCACCACCAATTTTTTAATTGACCCAACCACCAACTATTATTACGGGTATGCCAAAGGTTTTAAAACCGGTTTTACCGACCAAGCCGGCCGCTGTGTTGTAAGTACGGCAAGCTATGGCGGATATAACTATCTTTGTGTAATAATGGGTTGCAAAAATGCCGACGGCCGCCGAAACGAATTTTTAGACAGCCGCAACCTATACCGCTGGGCATTTAATAATTTTGAATATAAATCACTTTTAGATACAACCAAGCCCGTTACCGAAATAAAGGTTAATTTGTCAATTTCGACCGACCATATTCCGCTTTATGCCGAAAAAAATTTAACCAAAATATTCCCAAAAGCCGCCGATTCTTCTACCATTACCATAAAGCCTAATTTAATAGCCGAGTCGGTAGATGCGCCTATAAAAGAGGGCGACGTTTTAGGCACTGCCGATATTATTTACTCCGAACAGGTTATTGGAACGGTTAATTTAGTAGCGCACAACAACATTAAACCCAACATTATTTTGCAAATTGCAAGAGCCTTTAAAAACTTTTTCAACTCGATTATTTTTAAAATAATTTTATTTATTTTACTGCTTGCTGCGGCAATTTATGTTGGAATAATAATTAAACTCAACACTGGGCGCAGCCACCGCCGCAAAGTAAAATATATACCATATGATAAACACGGTAAAAAATAAAAAGTGCAGTTAAACTGCACTTTTTTATTTTTACATATTTGGGTATAACCCGTTTTGTTCCATTTGGCTTATGGCATTAACCACGGCGTCTTTTTCTTCTTTATATGTAACACCATACCATTTTTCTTCGGCCACCAAAACCTTGGCCTTTTTTTCACCCGATTTTATAAGTGTGTCTACTACACTTGGCAAATAAAACTCGGATTTTTCTTTATTTATAGACTCTTTTAAAAACAAATTAAATTCGCGCTCTAAATATTCAAAAATGTCGGTAGTAAAGCCCCACATATTCATAGAAACCACGGTGTCGGGGGCAAGTGGGTGCCAAGTTTCATCATCTAAGGTGTATTTACAATCAATAATTTTGGTGCGTTCGGTAATATCCTTTAAAAATCAGTCTTCTTCTGAGCACACGCCACTTGAAACCGAGCCGTTCTCGGTTAAAGTGTTTGCAAGTCGGAAGCCCACCATGCAATAGTTATTTGTTTGCTCTTTTAAATAGTTATATATTTTCTGAAATGCAGTTTTGCCATAAAAATCGTCGGCATTAATTACGGCGAATGGGGTGTCTACAACGCCCTTGCAGCAAAGAATTGCCTGACCTGTGCCCCAGGGTTTTGTGCGCTCGGGCGGGCAAACATAGCCGTTTGGTAAATTTTCTTTTTCTTGAAAAACATATTCTACATTAACCTTTTTCTCAACTCGGCTGCCAACAATGTTTTTAAACTCTTGTTCTATACTCCTGTTTATAACAAAAACCACTTTGTTAAAGCCGGCTTCTATGGCATCATAAACCGAAAAATCTAAAATAGCCTCGCCGTTTTTACCAACGGGGGCAACCTGTTTTAAACCGCCGAAACGGCTGCCCATGCCTGCTGCCATAACCACAAGTGTTGCATTAAATTCGCTCATAATTATTACTCCTCTATCTCCTTTAAAGAGTTGGATTTTCTTGCGTTTTTATTATCTTTATCATCAAAGCCTTCGGTGCTTTCGCGCATAAATAAGATTTTAATGGTCATCATAACCAATTTAATATCTAAAAACAAGGAATACCGCTCTATATAAATTAAATCCATTTTTAATTTATCTTCGGGGGTGGTGTTATATTTACCGTATATTTGAGCATAACCCGTAAGGCCGCCCTTTACCCTGTGGCGTAAATCAAAGTCGGGGAATCGGTTAGTATATTCATAAACATTTTCTATTCGTTCGGGCCTTGGGCCTACAAACGACATACTGCCAAATAAAATGTTGAATAACTGCGGCAGTTCATCTAACCTTAAGGGCCTTATTATTTTGCCCACAGGGGTTATTCGGTTGTCGTTTTCGGTAGCCTTAACGGCACCGTCTTTATCGGCGTTTACCACCATTGAACGAAACTTTAAAACATTAAATATTTTGCCGTTTTTGGTAATTCGGTTTTGTTTAAATAAAACGGGGCCGCCATCGCATATCTTTATGGACACCGCAATAACAAACATTATAGGGCTTGAGACTATAATTCCCAACAATGAAAACACAATATCTATAAAACGCTTAATAGCGCGTTGCTCAATTGTGAGGCCGCGGTTGCGGCACATAAGCACCGGGGTGTCGGATATTTGAATGTGATAACTGTTTCCAATTATAATTTCTGTGCTGCTTGGCAACACATATACCCTTTTCATTTTAGCGTAACAATAGGCTAAAATGTCGTATTTAATGGTTTTGTCAATGTCGCAAATTAAAACGGCGTCGTAACCGTCAATAATTTCTTTAATTTCTTGGACGCTGTACCTTAGCAACGACACCCCGCGGGAAACCTGAAAACGCTCGGGGATTTTTGAAATTTTTTTAATAAGTTTGCCGCTTGAAGATTCATCGGTAAACACGGCTATCATTTTACGGGCGCTGTAAAGTCTAAAATAAATGGTGTTTGCGCAATATGCGCCTATAAAACAAACCGCTATTTGCAAAACAAGCGACAGCACCATTGGCAAAATTGCCACAGCCCTGCGTGAAAGCAAGCTTAGTTCTAAATAAATAATAAAATTAGTAAAAAACAACGCTAACGATTGACTGTAAATTATTTCGTGCAGGCGGTTAATGCCTATTCTGAATCCACCATATAAAACAATAAATGTTATTAATAAAACAAAATAAGAAAGCACTATTAAATTGTTAGCAAAACTGCTAAAAAGTGAATATACATAAAAGCCCCGCCAAACGCCAACAAAGGTGAAAATTAAGGCCAAAATAATAAGCACTTTTATGAAAAGCATAATGCTTTTTCTAAACTTAATTAAAACTTCCATTTTTTCCTCTTTTAAAACGGTTATAATATTTTATTTTACCTTATATTAATAAGTATATATACTTTAATCACATTTTGTCAAGTAAATAAAGAGGTACAACCATGTTTATAACCTTAACGGTTTGCAATTTAAAACGAAAAACCATTGCCGAAAAACTTTATTTGGTTAAAAAAAGGCGGTTTATAACCGAATATACGGTGTACGACAGTGGCGAATTTTACACCACACGACTTTTAACATATTGCAATAATAACGAAAAAGCCATTAATAAATATTTTAAAAACATAGATTTTCCGCTTATTACAAAAAACAGTGAAATTGTTGTTAAATTTTTTTACATAACCTTGGCCAACACTGCCTTTAAAAATATGGGTGGCTCGGTTGAAACGGCCGTTTACGACCCCGACGGTCGTTTTATTTTTTTGTTGCCAAACATTTTTGAAAAAAGCCGTTCTATTAACATTTGCACCCTTAATTTTCAAAAATACGAAACCGCCTGCCAAAATATTTACAAACAAAGCGGCACGCCCTATATAATAAGTTCTAACCCCGAAATTATAAAAAATTGTGATATTATTTTATGCGAAAGCCCGCCACCTATTTTCACAAAGGGTAAAATTTTCAGTAAAAACGATTTTTTAAGCAAAAAACTTTTTATGCCAAATTTTTTATTAGAAGCAGTGCCAAATTATGCCGAGCCGCTAATTGTTGCGGCGGGGCTTTATTTTACAAACCAAGATTCCCGCTTGGGCTCACTTTATTTTGAAACATAAAAAACTAGGCTTAAAAGCCTAGTTTTTTTATATTAGCGTTTCTAATTCTTGCTCGGTTATTACCCTAACGCCTAATTCTTTAGCCTTGGTATATTTGCTGCCTGCATTTTCGCCACACAAAAGATAATCGGTTTTTTTGGAAACCGAACCCGTTACCTTAGCACCCAAGTTTTGTAATTTTTCGGTTAAAGCATCACGGTTAAAGTTTTGGAAGGTGCCGGTTATTACCACCGTTTTTGAATTAAAAATACTGTCTTCTTGTATGTTTTGAACCACCTGCTCTAAATCAACTATATTTAACAGTTTTGTGAACTCGTTGCGGTTTTCAGGGTTTTTGAACCATAAATAAATTTCGTTATTTATAGTTTCTCCAAAACCCTCTATACTCGAAAAATCAAAGTTATTATCTATTGCGGTTAAAAGTTCTTGTGCGCTGCCCGAAAACAGAGTTTCAATTTGTTTGGCGGCATTTTTGCCAACCAAACCAATATTAACGGCCACCAACAAATTAGAGAGTTTGGTGGATTTGGCCTTTTCTAACGCGGCCACCAAGTTATTATAAGATTTTTCGCCAAAGCCTTCCATTTCTATAATTTCTTGCCTATATTTTGGCAGTGAAAAAATGTCGGATAACGAATTTATCCAACCCAATTTTGTAAATTTTTCGAGCGTGGATTCACTAAGACCATCAATATTCATGGCAGGTTTGCTTACAAAATGGGTGTAGTTTTTAATTTTTTTGCCGGCGCAAACAGGATTTTCACAGTAAAGCACCTTTATTGTGTTACCGCCGTTTTCGGTTGTTTTAACGGTGGTTTCTTGGTTGCAAATTGGGCAAAACTTTGGGTAATTAACGGTATATTCACCGCCGCCGTTATATGATAAGTTTTGCTCTACGTGCGGAATAATCATATTGCGTTTTGAAACTAAAATTTTATCGCCTTTATTTAACCGTTTATTCTCTATAAAGGTTATGTTATGAAGGCTTGCGCGTTCTACAATAGTATTATCAATCTCAACTGCATCAAACTCGGCAACGGGGGTTAACTGGCCCGTGCGGGAAATGTTCCAGTCAATATTATTAAGGGTTGTTTCAAAACTTGGGTCGCCAAATTTATAGGCAATGCCATCTTTAAAATGGTGCGATGTTTTGCCCTGCTTTGCGCAAAAATCGGCATTATCGTAAGAAAACACAATGCCATCTATCGGGTAGCCTTTTTGTGCGGCGCTATCTTTTAATTTATTTATTTTTAACATCGCCGTGTCGGCATTGTCGGTGCTATCCAAAAACTCGGTATCAATTAACTCAAAGCCAAGTTCGGCCAATTTTTTAAGGCGCCCGGTTTTAAGGGGAATGTTGCCAAGCCCCGCCAAAACATTAAAGGGAATAAATCTAACGCCCCTGTTTGCGCAAACGGCCGAATCCAACTGCCGCACCGAACCCGAGGCTAAATTGCGCGGAGTTGAATATTTTTCTTCGTTTTCTTCAATACTTTCATTAATACGATTAAATGTTGCAATATCAATAAAGGCTTCTCCGCTTATTGTAAGTTCCTCTTTAAAATTAATTTTTTTGGGCAGGTTGCAAAAAACCTTGGCGTTATGGGTTATAACCTCGCCAACGGCGCCGTCGCCCCTTGTTGAAGCCATAAAAATTTCGCCGTTTTTATAGGTTATTTTAACGGTAAGGCCATCTAACTTTAAGGCAAGGTAACCGTTATTTTTTTTAGCCATATCCAACAAATCGTTAACATCTTTAGTTTTGGCAAGACTAAGCAGCGGTATTTCGTGCTCGGTTTTTTTAAGTTCACTTAAAACCTCGTAACCCGGGCGTTGTGTTGGGCTGTTTTCAAGCACAAAACCCGTCTCGGCTTCAAGCCGTGTTAATTCATCAAACAAAGCGTCGTACTCGGCATCGGATATGCTTGGGTTGTTCTTATTATAATATTCGTCGCAACAGCGATTTAAAAATTCTACCAGTTCTTTAATTCTTGCGGTTTTTTCCATAAAAAATCTCCGTTTAAATTTATTAGTTTAATTATACCACAAAAATATATTAAAAAACAGTTTTTTAAAAAATTTTTATATTTTAACCACCAGTTCACAATTTTGTTGTATAATAATTAATTAAAAGGAAGTGTTGATTAATGCTTAGTTTAAAAAACATTAAAAAAGATTATATTTTGGCCGACGAAACGGTATCAGCGTTAAAAGGTATAAGCCTTGATTTTCGCAAAAACGAATTCGTTTCAATATTAGGTCAGTCGGGCTGCGGTAAAACAACCCTGCTTAACATTGTGGGCGGGCTTGACAGTTATACCTCGGGCGACCTTGTAATAAACGGCGTTTCCACCAAAAAATATAAAAACAAAGATTGGGACAATTACCGCAACCACAGCATTGGTTTTATTTTCCAAAGTTATAACCTTATACCGCACCAAAATGTGCTTAAAAATGTAGAACTTGCGTTAACCCTTTCGGGCGTTTCTAAAAAAGAACGCAAAAAAAGAGCGATTGCTGCATTAAAAGAGGTTGGTTTAGAAAAACAACTTTACAAAAAGCCTAATCAAATGTCGGGCGGACAAATGCAACGTGTTGCAATAGCAAGGGCGCTTGTTAACAACCCTGAAATTTTATTGGCCGACGAACCTACAGGTGCGCTTGACTCCGAAACCGGAACACAGGTTATGGAACTTTTAAAACAAATTGCCCACGACCGCCTTGTTATAATGGTAACCCACAACCCCGAAATTGCCGAAAAATATTCAACCCGCATTATAAACCTTTTAGATGGTAATGTTATTAGTGATTCTAACCCCCCTAAACCCGAAGAATTGGAAGCACCGGAGCAGTCCGCTAACAAAAAAGCCGCCAAAAAAACTTCAATGTCGTTTTTTACGGCGCTTTCACTTAGTTTTAACAACCTAATGACCAAAAAAACCCGCACCGTTATGACTTCGTTTGCAGGCAGCATTGGTATTATTGGAATTGCGCTTATTTTATCACTTTCTAACGGAATTCAACTTTATATTAACAAGGTACAAGAAGATGCATTGTCATCCTACCCCATCACGCTCGAAGAAACCACACTGGATATTTCGAGCATGCTTTCGGCCATGATAGATTTAGATAATTCCGACACCACCGTAGATGATAATAAAATTTATTCCAATAATATTATGACCGATATGCTAAGCGCCGTTTCTAAGGGCTCTACACAAAATAATTTGGCCGATTTTAAAAAATATATAGAAACGGGCGGCACCAATTTAAATGACCTTGTAACCGATATTCAATATGGTTATTCTACCCCCATTAATATTTACAAGGCCGATACTTCAAACGGTTTATACAAAGTAAATCCGGGCGAAATTTTTAACACACTTGGTTTTAATAATAGTGATGATTCTTCCCTTTACGGTAGCGCCCAAGGCTATATGACCAACACCGATGTTTGGAAGCCACTTCTTAACAACCAAGATTTATTAAAAAGCCAATACGATATATTAGCCGGTAAAATACCCGAAAATTTTGACGAAGCCGTTTTGGTTATTGATAAAGATAACACCGTAAGCGACTATACCCTTTACACCTTAGGGCTTAAAGATGCCGACGAGCTTGAAGATATGTCTAAAGCTATTTTAGAGGGTAATAAGTTTGAAACCGAACAAACATCTTACAGTTTTGAAGAAATTTTGAATTTAAGGTTTAAATTGCTGCTTAACACCGACTATTTCGAGAAAAACGGTAATATTTATGAAGATAAACAAGATGACGAGGTTTATTTAATTAATAAATTAAAAACCGCACAGGAAATTAAAGTAGTTGGTATTTTAAGACCTAATGATGACACCTCGGTTATGACACAAGGCGGTTATGTTGGTTATTTAAGCTCGCTTAACGAACACCTTATAACCAAAGTAACCGAAAGCCCAGCCGCAAAACAACAACTTGAAAACCCCGAAACCGATATTTTCACAGGTCTGCCCTTTAAAACCGAAAAGGAATATACTTTAGACGAAATCATGGCCTTTTCTGCCACTCTGCCGGCCGCCGAGCAGGCTCAAATGACGGCCTTTATTACCCAAATGAAATCAAGCGGTATGAGCGACCAAAAAATAGCCGAAACATTATCTAAAAACATTTTTAAAAGCTCGGGCTCTACCTACCAAGAAAATCTTAAAAAATTTGGAATATCCGACCTGGAAAAACCCTCTTCAATTAATATTTACCCCAAAGATTTTGAATCTAAAGACAAAATAGCCAACATTATAACCACCTATAATAACAGTGTTTCAGAATCCGACCAAATAACCTACACCGATTATGTTGGAATAATGATGTCATCGGTCAGCACCATAATTAACGCTATAAGCTATGTTTTAATTGCCTTTGTTTCAATTTCGCTTGTGGTGTCTTCCATTATGATTGGCATTATTACCTACATCTCGGTTTTAGAACGCACCAAAGAAATTGGTATTTTGCGCGCTATTGGTGCATCTAAAAAAGATATTTCGCGGGTGTTTAATGCCGAAACATTAATTGTAGGCTTAGTGTCGGGTATTTTTGGCATATTGGCAACCTTGCTTTTAAATATCCCAATAAACTACATTATACAAACATTGGCCAACATTACAGCCGAAGCACAGCTGCCCCCTGCCGCCGCCATAATTTTAGTAGCAATAAGCATGCTTTTAACCTTTGTGGCAGGTTTAATTCCATCGGGCTTGGCGGCCAAAAAAGACCCCGTTGTTGCCCTTAGAACCGAATAATTAATTTTTTGGTAAAATGTTCAAAAAATTCAATTATTTACACCGCATTTTTTACATTTGCCGTGTTGACCAAAACCACAAAATATGATATTATATTATGTGGAAATGAAAGGATGATATTTAAATGGATTTTAAATACGATGGTTGGCGCGGTTTTGACCCGGGCACTTGGGTTAAAGAAATTAATGTTAGAAGCTTTATTAAGCACAATTATACCCCTTACGATGGCGACGAAAGCTTTTTAACTCCCGCCACTGACAATACTAAACAGTTGTGGGAACAGGTTTTAGAACTCACCAAAAAAGAGCGTGAAGCAGGTGGAGTTTTGGATATGGATACAAAAATTATATCCACCATTACTTCGCACGGTCCCGCATACCTTAACAAAGAAAAAGAAACCATTGTTGGCTTCCAAACAGATAAACCTTTCAAACGTGCCCTTATGCCCTACGGCGGCATAAGAATGGCCGAAAAAGCCTGCACCGATAACGGTTACACCCTTGACCCGCAGGTTAAAGAATTTTTTACCATTCACCGCAAAACTCATAATGCCGGTGTTTTCGATGCATACACCCCCGAAATGCGTGCTTGCCGCTCAAGCCACATTATTACAGGCCTGCCCGACGCTTACGGCAGGGGCCGCATTATAGGCGATTACAGGCGTGTGGCCCTTTATGGTGTAGACCGCCTTATTGAAGATAAAAAAGAACAAAAAGAAACAACCCGTTCGGCCATGTATTCCGAAGTTATTCGCGACCGTGAAGAAATTTCCGAACAAATCAGGGCTTTAGAAGACCTTAAAACAATGGCCGCAAGCTACGGGTTCGATATTTCGCTGCCTGCACGCGACACAAAAGAGGCTATTCAGTGGCTTTATTTTGGTTATTTGGCCGCTGTTAAAGAGCAAAACGGCGCCGCTATGTCGCTTGGCCGCACATCCACTTTTATAGACATTTACGCCGAGCGTGATTTAAAATCAGGCAAATTTACCGAAAGCGAACTTCAAGAAATGGTTGACCATTTTATTATGAAGTTGCGCCTTATAAAATTTGCCCGCACACCCGAATATAACTCGCTTTTCTCGGGCGACCCACAATGGGTTACCGAATCTATTGGCGGTGTTGGAATAGACGGCAGACATATGGTTACAAAAATGTCCTACCGTTATTTGCACACCCTTGAAAATCTTGGTGCCGCACCTGAGCCCAACCTTACGGTGCTTTGGTCTACAAAACTGCCCCTTAACTTTAAGCGTTACTGCGCAAGGCTTTCAATAGAAACCTCATCTATTCAATATGAAAGCGACGATTTAATGCGTGTTATTCATGGCGACGATTACGCCATTGCCTGCTGTGTTTCATCTATGAAAATCGGCAAAGAGATGCAGTTCTTTGGCGCCCGTGCCAACCTTGCTAAATGTTTACTTTATGCTATTAATGGCGGTAAAGATGAAATTTCGGGCAAACAAATAGGCCCTGCGTATACACCAATAACCAGTGAATATTTGGATTACGACGAGGTTATGCAAAAATACGACGCCATGATGGAATGGCTGGCTGAAGTATATGTTAACACCCTTAACGTTATACACTATATGCACGATAAATATTGTTACGAAAAAATACAAATGGCCCTGCACGATAAAGAGGTTACCCGTTGGTTCGCAACAGGTATTGCAGGCCTTTCGGTAGTGGCCGATTCACTTTCTGCCATTAAATACGCTAAGGTTAAGGTTATTCGCAATAGCGAAGGTCTTGCCTACGATTACGAAATTGAAGGCGATTTCCCAAAATACGGCAACGATGACGACCGTGTAGACAGCATTGCCTATGACATTGTTCACGACTTTTTAAAACACATTAAGAAAAACCACACCTACCGTGATGGTATTCCAACAACCTCAATTTTAACCATTACTTCTAATGTAGTATATGGCAAAAACACAGGCGCCACCCCCGACGGCCGCAAAAAAGGCGTGGCCTTCGCACCTGGTGCCAACCCAATGCATCGCCGCGACACCCACGGCGCAGTTGCTTCACTCGCATCGGTTGCTAAGCTTTCTTTTAAAGATTCGCAAGACGGTATTTCAAACACATTCTCAATTATACCGGGCGCCCTTGGCAAAGAAGACCAAGTGTTTATGGGCGAATTAGATGTAGACCTTGGTTGCGGTGCTTGTTGCAGCCCCACCCTTTTTGAAGGACTGGATTCTGATATTTAATTTTTAAGGAGTAATACTATGCACGCTACAGATAACCAAATTGATAACCTGGTTTCCCTTTTAGATGGTTATGTTGAAAAGGGCGGCCACCACCTAAATGTTAATGTTTTTAGCAAAGAAACACTGCTTGATGCCCAAGCCCACCCCGAAAAATACCCACAGCTGACCGTTAGGGTTAGCGGCTACGCAGTTAACTTTATTAAACTTACAAAAGAGCAACAAGACGAAGTAATTTCCCGCACCTTCCACGAAAAAATTTAAAATGATTGGCTATATACATTCGTGCGAAAGTTTTGGCACGGTAGACGGCCCGGGCATTAGATATGTTGTTTTTATGCAAGGTTGCCCGCTTAGGTGCCTTTATTGCCACAACCCAGACACCTGGGACACAGGAATAGGCCAAAAAATAAGCGCAGCACAAATTTTAGAAGAATACCAAAAAAACCGCTCTTTTTACAAAAACGGTGGCATTACCGTTACGGGCGGCGAGCCGCTTTTGCAGGTGGATTTTTTAATTGAACTTTTCTCTTTGGCTAAAGAGCAGGGCATTCACACCTGCATTGACACCTCGGGTGCCACATATAACCCCGCAAACAAAGCCTATTGCCAAAAACTCAACACACTTTTGGGGTATACCGACCTTGTGATTTTAGACATTAAACACATTGACCCCGTTTGCCACAAAAAACTTACGGGCAGCAGCAATGACCGCATTTTGCAGTTTGCCAAGTTTTTAAACGAAAAAAATATTCCCGTTTGGGTAAGGCACGTTGTTGTGGAAGGTTATACCGATTCGCCCGAACATTTATTTAATTTAGGCCTTTTTATTGGCAACCTTAAAAATGTTAAGGCGCTTGATGTTATTCCTTACCACACATTAGGGGTTAATAAATACAAACAACTTAACATTAAATATGCGCTCGAAGGTCTTGAACCTTTAAGTAACCACAAGGCTGCTAAAGCTAAAGAACATATTTTAAACGGAATTAAACAAGCAAAAACAGAAAAACCACTATAAAGTGGTTTTTCTTTTATTTTTAAACAGTTTGTGGTATACTTTAACTTAAGAATATTAAGCGAGGAATTTTTATGCAATATATTTTAGCCTCGGCATCTCCCAGGCGCAAAGAACTTATGCAACTCATTAACAAAGATTTTATAATAATGCCTGCCAACATTGACGAAACGGTTAATGCCAACATACCCCTTAATTTTACGCCCGAATATTTAGCCGTTAAAAAGGCAGAGTTTGTAGCAAATCAACACCCAAACAGCCTTGTAATAGGCTCGGACACAGGTGTTTTCTTGGATAATACAATGTTTGGCAAACCCAAAAACAATGCCGAGGCCGAGCAAATGCTTAAAACCCTTTCGGGCAAAACTCACTCGGTTATAACGGGTTGCGCTTTGTTTTACAAGGGCAAACACCTAAGTTTTTCTGAAGAAACAAAGGTGGAATTTTTAAATCTTACCGATTCCCAAATTTTAAACTATGTGAACTCCGGTGAATGTTTAGACAAGGCCGGAGCCTATGCAATTCAGGGCAAGGGCGCTTTGCTGGTTAAATCAATTAACGGCGATTATTTTAATGTTGTGGGTCTGCCGGTCAGCCGTTTAAACCGCGAAATTGAAACCTTTTTTAAATTGTTTGGTGAAAAATATGAATAAAAACGATGAAATTATTTTAGAAATTACCTCCACCTCTACCGAAGGTTTTGGCGTTGGTAAACATGGCGGCATTGCGGTTTTTGTGCCCAACACGGCCGAAGGCGATGTTGCGCTTATTAAAATTTTAAAGGTTAAAAAAACCTATTGCTACGGTAAATTATTAGAACTTAAAACGCCGTCGCCCAGCAGAACCGAACCCGATTGCGCCACTTTTTTACAGTGTGGTGGTTGCGCATATAGACACATTACATATACAAAAGAATGTCAAATAAAAAGCCAAAAGGTTTACGATTGCATTAAGCGCATTGGCGGCATAGACTTGCCGCCCGAACCTATTATTAGCGCTAACAACATTTTAGGCTACCGAAACAAAGCACAGTTGCCATTTGCGCAAAACCATAACACCGGTTTTTACGCTTTACATTCGCACCGTATTGTCGAAACCGAAAATTGCCTTTTGTCGCCCCAAGTTTTTAATGAAATTGCAGCCACAACAAGCCGTTGGGCAAAAAAATATAATATTTCGGTTTATAACGAAGCCGCTAACACGGGGTTACTGCGGCACCTTTATTTGAGAATAGCCAAAGCCACAAATGAAATTATGGTGGTACTTGTAATAAACGGCTCGGATATTCCGTTTAAAGAAGAACTTCTTTGTGAATTAAAAAAATTCACAGCCTTAAAAAGCATTGGGCTTAACATTAACAAAATGCAAACCAATGTTATTTTAGGTAACACCTGCAAAACACTTTATGGGCAAGATTATATTACCGACATTTTGTGCGGTGTGAAAATCAGAATATCGGCCCTGTCGTTTTACCAGGTTAACCGCGATATGACCGAGTTGCTTTATAAAAAGGCGGCCGAATATGCAGAACCTAAAAACAAAAACATATTAGATTTATATTGCGGTGCTGGCACCATAGGGCTTTCTATGGCGGATGCGGCCAAAAGCGTTACTGGGGTTGAAATTATACCCGAAGCTATAAACGATGCCAAAATTAACGCGCAAGAAAACGGTTTAACCAACACCACATTTATTTGCGCCGACGCCACTGTTGCCGCTAACGATTTGAATAATCAAAACTATAAAGCCGATGTTGTTATTTTAGACCCGCCCCGCAAAGGCTGCGAAGAACAGCTTATTAAAACGGTGGCAACCGGCTTTGCCCCCAAAAAAGTTGTTTATATTTCGTGCGACCCTGCAACACTTGCGCGCGACGCTAAACTGTTTGATTCACTGGGTTATAAACTTGTTAAATACACACCTGTGGATTTATTCCCCCGCACACACCACATAGAAACGGTTGCTCTTTTTAAAAAGGTATAAAAAAATACAGTATGCTTGGCATACTGTATTTTTTATTATATTTTCTTTAACACAATGGCCGTTCTATTGGGTGTGTAAATTCCAAAACCAATTCTGTCCTCTGTTTTTTCGGCTTTATAAATATAATCGCCATCTACCCTGTCGCTTCCGCCGAACTCGGCACTGTCGGACGAAAGAACAACCTTATATTCTCCCGCTTTTTCTACCGGCACAAAATAGTTTTGGAACGATTTTTGCGGGTGAAAATTAAACACAAAAACTAAGTCGCCTTTGGTGTAAATTATAACCTTGTCGTCTTGGTGGAGCCAACGGTTAACCGCAGTCTTGCTGAATAATCTTTCCTTTTTAATCAATTTTAGCATTGCCACATCAAAATTATTAAGATATTCATATTTAAGTTCCTTGTTATCCACAAGGCTCCATTGGCGGCGGCAATAATGGTAACTAAAACCGTTGCCCTCACGCGGGAAGTCTATCCATTCGGGGTGGCCAAACTCGTTACCCATAAAGTTTAAATAACCTTCACCCGCCAATGTAGAGGTAAGCAGGCGTATCATTTTATGCAATGCTATTGCTCTATCTACCGCTAAATTGGGGGTATTTTTGCTCATACCGTTATACATTTCGGCATCGCACAACCTAAACATAATGGTTTTGTCGCCAACTAAAGCTTGGTCGTGTGATTCGCAATAGCCAATATTTTTTTCTTTTGGTCTGCGGCCAATAAGCTCATACCAGATTTTAAAAATATCCCAATTCTCGTCGCTAAACTCTTTAATTAATTTTATCCATAAATCCGGCACACCCATAGAAAGTCTATAGTCAAAGCCAATGCCGCCATCGGCAATTTTCAGGCACATTCCCGGCATGCCCGACATATCTTCAGCAATAGTTATTGCATTGGGGTTAAAGGCATGAACAAGCTCATTGGCAAGTTGCAAATAGGTAATGGCCTCGATGTCGGTATTAAGCGAAAAATACATATCGTAATTGCTGAAAGCGCTACCAAGACCATGGTCGTGGTAAAGCATAGAGGTTACACCGTCGAACCTGAAGCCGTCAAAATGAAAAACTTCTTGCCAATATTTAAGGTTGGAAAGCAGAAAGTGCAAAACCTCGTTTTTGCCGTAATTAAACAATTTTGTGCCCCAAGCTTGATGTTCACCGCGGCTACCCGTGTGGAAAAATTGGTAACTGCTTCCATCAAACTCGTTTAAGCCTTCGTTAGTGTTTTTTACCGCGTGCGAATGCACAACATCCAATAACACGGCAATGCCCATTTTGTGCGCTGTGTTAATAAGATTTTTAAGGTCTTCGCTTTTGCCATAGCGTGAAGATGCCGCAAAAAAGTTAGAAACTTGGTAACCAAACGAGCCATAATAAGGGTGTTCCATTACAGCCATAATTTGAATGGTATTATAACCTAATTTTTTAATGCGGGGCAGAACATTTTTTGTGAACTCGTTGTAAGAACTCACCTTGTAATCTTCACTTGCCATACCAATATGACATTCGTAAATAATTGGTGTTTTTTTAGGTTTAAAATTATTGTCTGTCCAAGCAAAATTTTTTAAAGTATCTTCAATTTCGGCGCACCAAAGGTGTGTTACAGGGTCTTGAACAACACGTGTTGCATAAAGCGGCACACGCCTTAAAACCTGCCCATTATTAATTATTATTGCCTGCACCTTTTGGCCTATTTGCAGCGCATCATCACCCTGTAAAATGCATTCGAAAACACCGTTTTCAAGCTTTGTTAGCTGCGTTGCATAAATATCCCAACCGTTAAAATCACCGGTCAAATAAACTGCATCGGCTGCGGGTGCCCATTCTCTGTAAACCCAGCCGCCCTTTATTTTGTGAAATCCAAAATATTTATATCCGTTAGCAAAATCTAAAATATTATTTTTGCCTAACAATTCTTTGCGCTTATTAAAGTAACTTTCCATTCGTAAATCAATGTCGTTACTGTAGTTTTTAAGATATGGGTCAATTTTTAAAATTTTATAAGCCATAGTGCACCTCGCTAATTTTGTTTTGTTAATGTTATTATATCATATATTAAACAAAAATACCAGTTTTTACGCTTTTTTCATTTGTTTTAAAAATAACAAAACTGAAACTATAGCAACCACAAACATATAGCCTAATATCCACAAAAAATGGGGCAATATGTTTGAAAAATTGCCTAAAAATACCGCTTTTTCAATTTCTACGGCATGAACAAACGGCAAAACATATGCTATTTTTTTAAACACACCACCAACCAGTTCTAAACTGAACCATATGCCCGAAAGCCAAGCCGTTAGGTTGGTTAACAAAGCACCGCAGATTCCGCCCACCTGTTTTGTATTTAAAACACTGCCAAATAATAAACCAAGGCCTATAAAAAATAACGAGATTGGTATGTTAAAAATAGTTGCATAAAGCATATTAATTGTAATTTTTTGGCCCAATATAATTCCAATTAAATAACAAAAAGCGCTTTGCATTAAGGCCACGGGCAAAACGGGCAAGGTGTAACCCAATATAAAATTATAAGAACGCATGGGTGTTGCGTAAAGGCGTGTTAAAAAAGCCGATTCCCTGTCTTTTGCTATTAGCGTGGCCGAAAACAGCGTTATAAACGAAAGCCCAAACACCGTCATTCCGGGAACCAACCCATCAAGCGGGAAGGTGTTAACCGGTATGTTTGATTGTATTGCTGTCAAGAGCAATATTAACACCGCAGGAAAGCCTAAACCAAAAAATAAATTTAAAGGGTCGCGCAAAATTTCTTTTAATGTTCTTTTAGCGAATGTAACCGTGCGCATTATTCTGCCCCCTTTACAATTTTAATAAAGGCTTTTTCAAAGGTTTGCTCTTGCGCCTTTTCTTTAAGTTCGGTGGGTGTGCCCACATCAATTAAGTTGCCGTTTTTCATAATACCAACGCGGGTCGACAATGCTTCGGCCTCCTCCATATAATGAGTGGTAAGAATAACCGTTGCTTTGCCCTGCAATCCCCTTATTATATCCCACAACTCACTGCGCGCTATTACATCGAGCCCCAAGGTTGGTTCATCTAAAAACAAAATTTGTGGTTCTCCAACTAAAGCCAAGGCAATGCTCAGTCGCCTTTGCCAACCGCCTGAAAGTTTGGCGGCTTTTTTATTTAATATGTCATTCAGGTTAAACTGATTGCTAAGTTGATTAATTTTTTGTTGGCGTTTTTTGCCAAAAAGGCCATAAACACCACACATTAATTCTAAATTTTCTTTAACTGTAAGCCCCATTGCCACGGCTGTTTCTTGGGGGGATATTCCTATAATTTCTTTTACCGCTAAAGGTTCGGAATTAATGTTTTTACCCATTAAATAGGCATTGCCGCCGGTTGATTTTAAAAGGCAACAAAGCATTTTTACGGTTGTGGTTTTGCCGGCGCCATTAACACCCAAAAGCGAAAAAACCTCGCCCTTATTAATTTCTAAATTAAGGTTATTAACGGCAACAACATCTTTATATTTCTTGGTTAAATTTTCGGTTTTAACGGCTAACATTACTCTATTTTCTCTCTTTCTTGGGTTTCAAATATTGCATGAGCAAAATTTTCAAGCATAAATTTAGGCGGAATTGCTATTCCACGCTTTTTATCGCCTAGCAAAACCAAAGTATCGCCGGGTTTAATGTCAAAAATTTCTCGGGCCGGTTTTGGAATTACAATCTGACCCTTTTCGCCCACCGTTACCGACCAAGCAAATTTGTTATTTGGTTTTTTCATAATAATCCCCCTTAAGTATGAAAAGTATAACTTATTATACTTTTTTTACTAACTTTTGTCAAGAAAAACGGGTTGAATTTTAATTCAACCCGTTTAAAAATTTATTAACTGTTTTTCATAACAACCATATCTAAGCAATCGCCCACATGTTCGCATGTATCAGCACATTCTTCAAAAAGTTTTAAAATTTCACGCCAAGAAATAATTTCTAAAATATCTTTACATTGTTCATCAATATCCCTGGCCGATTCAATATAAAGTTTATCGCAAGATTCTTCGGCATTGCTTAATTTTACAATAAGTTCGTGCAATTTTGCAGGTTTTTTGAAATTTACAAACTCGGCTAAAGCATCTTTCATAAGTGAACAACATTCATAAATTTTTTCGGCAAATGTAATGGCATTTGGCAAAACCGATTTGATTTTATATATATAAAAGCCTTGTAAAACCTCTTCGATGCAGTCGGTTGCGGTGTCAATATTTTGGCTTATAAGTGCCAAATCTTCGCGATCTATCGGGGTAACAAAGGCCCTTGCAAGTGCGGCCGACATCTCGTGTTTTTTAAGGTCGCCTGCGTGTTCATATGAGTGCATTTCGTTTAACATTTCTTTAATGTTTTCGTGGTTGTAATTTTTAAGGCAAGCAACAAGGTGCTCGGCAGCTTTACAAGAATAATCGGCCGAGGAAATAAGATTTTCAAAATAAATACGGTCTGATTTAGCTGACATAATAATTTAATTCCTTTCTATTTAAACATTAAAAAATCCACATAAACAGTTTTGTCATTAAGAAACCAATTAAGCCACAACCCGGGAAGGTTAAAATCCAGGTTAAGCACATTTCTTTAACAACACCTAAGTTAATGGCCTTAACGCTTTTAACTGCGCCAACACCCATAATGGATGTGGTTTTTGCGTGGGTGGTTGAAACAGGAAGACCTAAAACAGAGCACAAAAGCAAAGAAGTGGACGCCGAAAGGTCGGCCGAGAAGCCCTGATATTTTTCAAGCTTAACCATATCCATGCCAACCGATTTAATAATTTTTTTGCCGCCGATAGCCGTGCCAACAGCCATAATTACTGCACATAATACCATTGTCCAAACCTCGGGCTGTAAATCTGACGGAACAGCCTTGCCCTGCGACATATATAAACACAAAATTATAATACCCATGAATTTTTGACCGTCTTGAGCGCCGTGCATAAAGGCCGAATATGCAGCACCGACAATTTGCGCATATTTAAAAATAGGCTCGGTTTTTCGGCGTTCGGCATTATAAAATATTTTTGTAACCAACTTGCAAACAAGCCAACCAAGGCCAAAACCCAACACAACCGACACAACAATTCCGTAAAGCACGTTAACCCATTGGTCAATAACAACGGCTTCAAAGCCGCCGCTTAATGCTATTGCGCTGCCTGTAAGACCTGCTATAAGGGCGTGGCTTTCGCTGGTTGGTATTCCGAAAAAGAAGGCAACCGTTGCCCACAAAACAATAGCAAACATGGCCGCGCTAAGTGCCACAATGTTTTGGTCGGGGTTATCGCCGAATCTAACCATTTTTGTTATGGTTTCGGCAACCTTTGGCGCTAATAAGGTCATAATATAAACGCCTAAAAAGTTAAAAACAGCTGCCATAATTATTGCTGCCCTGGCCGACATACACCTGGTTACAACACAGGTGGCAATGGCATTTGGAGCATCAGTCCAGCCGTTAACCAAAATAACGCCAAGTGTTAGCACCACCGCAACAAATAAAAGCGGATTAGCAACCATTTGACTCCAAAAATACTCTAACGACAAAGAATTCATATGGTTCCTCCTATTATATTTCGGCTAAATAACCTTATTAAAAATTTTACTATAAATTTTGTCAAAAATCAATATTTTTTTACTGTTTTAACGCCTTTTTAAACATTAAAAAGAATTATTGCAACAAATGTTTTTTAATGGTATAATATTTTATTATATAGTTTTGAACGGAGAGAGGATATGCGAATTGTTGTTAAAATAGGCACTTCTACCCTAACACATAAAACAGGCTGTTTAAACATTAGGTGTGTGGAAAATATATGCAAGGTTTTAAGCGACATTAAAAACAGCGGCCACCAAATAATTCTGGTGAGTTCAGGCGCTATTGGTATGGGTGTTGGCAAACTGTCTTTAAAAGCCAAACCAACCGACATTCCAACAAAACAGGCCGCTGCCGCCATTGGCCAGTGCGAACTTATGTATACATACGATAAAATGTTTGCAGAATATAACTGCACCATTGCACAAATTTTAATTACGGCCGAAGATTTTTCACATTCCGACAGGTTCCAAAACTTTAGCAACACTGTAGAAAGGTTGTTGGAGTTTAATGTTTTGCCAATTATTAATGAAAACGACTCGGTTTCCACCAGCGAAATTAAGTTTGGCGATAACGACACACTTTCGGCTCGGGTTGCTAAAAGCATTAAGGCCGATTTACTTATAATTCTTTCTGACATTGATGGTCTTTACACTGCCGACCCGCACACAACAAGTTCGGCCAAGCTTATTAAAGTTGTTGAAAAACTTACCCCCGAAATGTTGGCTTTAGGTTCGGGCGCTGGTTCCGAACTTGGAACAGGCGGCATGAAAACTAAATTAGAGGCCGCAAAAATTTGCACCGAATCGGGCTTAGATATGGTTATTACCAACGGCCAAAACCCAACCGCTTTGTACGATATTTTAGACGGTAAAAATGTGGGTACTAATTTTAAGGCGGTGAAATAATTGAATAATGCTATTCTCTCAAGGGCAAAAAATTGTTTTTTAAATAATGCCATGCTCACAACCGAGCAAAAAAACAATGCCCTTATAAAAATGGCCGAAAGCCTTGTGGCTAACTGCCAAAATATATTAGAGGCCAACAAAAAAGACATTGCCGAGGCTACACATCTCTCGCCCGTTATGCAAGACAGGCTTTTGCTCACTGCCGAGCGTGTTACGGCCATGGCCGATGGTATAAGGCAGGTAGCGCTTTTACCCGACCCTGTTGGCAAAGTTTTAAACACATATACCCACCAAAACGGCATGAAGATTTGTAAAATTTCGGTCCCGTTTGGTGTTGTTGCCGTTATTTTTGAAAGCCGCCCAAATGTAGCGGCCGACACCGCTGCGCTAACCCTTAAAAGCGGTAATGTTTGTGTGTTGCGCGGTGGCAAAGAAAGCTATAATTCTTGCACACAAATAGTAGCTTCCCTTAAAAACGGGCTTAAAAATGCAGGCTTGCCCGAAGACTATATAAATTATATTGAGGACCGCTCGCGCGAGAGTGCCAATATGCTTATGACCGCCAACGGATACGTAGATTTGCTTATTCCGCGCGGTGGTGCCGGCTTAATTAAGGCTTGTGTAAATAATGCCACCGTGCCATGCATCGAGACCGGCACAGGCATTTGCCATATTTATATTGACGAATTTGCAAATTTAGAAAAAGCGCTTAATATTGTTGAAAATGCCAAAACCAGCAGGCCTTCGGTTTGTAATGCCCAAGAGGTTTGTTTGGTTAACAAGAGCGTTGCTAAAGAATTTTTGCCAAAATTAAAGGAACGTTTGGTCGGGGCCCGCATTAATAACGGTTTAAAGCCGGTTGAATTACGACTTTGCGAGCAATCGCTTAATATAATTGACGGAACCCCCGCCTCCGACACCGATTTTGACACCGAATTTTTAGATTATATTTTGGCTGTTAAAATTGTTGACAATGCTTACGATGCAATAAAGCACATTCAAGCACATTCCACCCACCACAGTGAAGCCATTATAACCGAAAACGAGCAAAATGCAAATTTGTTTATTACGCTTATAGACAGTGCCGCTGTTTATGTTAACGCCTCAACCAGATTTACCGATGGCGGCGAGTTTGGCGGCGGCGCCGAAATAGGCATTTCAACACAAAAATTACACGCCCGCGGGCCAATGGGGCTTAATGAGCTTACAACTTATAAATATGTTATACGCGGCAACGGGCAAACAAGGTAAGGTGATTTTTATGCAATATAAAGTTGGATTTATTGGTTGCGGCAATATGGGCGGCGCACTGCTTAATGCCGTTATAAACAACATTGGGGCTAATAACTGCTGCGTTTGCGAAAAGCAGCCCGAAAAGACGGTCGATTTTGTAAAAAAAGGGGTTACTCTTCTTGATATAACCGAACTTGCCAAAAACTGTGAATTTATATTTTTGGCTGTAAAGCCACAAGTTCTGCCCCAAACCATTGCCGAAATTAACGGTTGCATTAACAAAAACGCCGTTATAGTTACAATGGCGGCCGGCACCGATATTGAAACAATACAAAACCTGTTAAATAAAGACCACCCCATTATAAGAATAATGCCAAATATGCCCTGCGCTATTGGCAAGGGAATTGTGCTTTACTGCCACAACGCCTTTGTAACCAATACCCAAAAAAGCGATTTTTTAAATTTGCTTAACAACATTGGCTTAATTGATTATATTGACCAAGAAAAAATAGATGCCGCAAGTGTAATTTCAGGTTGCGGCCCCGCCTTTGCCTATATGTTTTTAGAGGCATTGGCAAATGCAACCGAAGCCTGTGGTTTAAATAAAGAAAGCGCGGTTTTATATGCCACCCATATGTTAGAGGGTGCCGCACTTATGGTAAAACACCAAAACACCGACATTTCAAATTTAATTACGGCCGTTTGCAGCCCAAAAGGCACAACCATAGAAGGTGTTGAAGCGCTGCGAAATTTAGGCCTTTACGAAATCGTGGAAAAGGCTGTTAGGGCATCTTACAACCGTACAAAAGAATTAAAAGGTTAAAAAAACACCGTTTTAAAACGGTGTTTTTTATTTTTAAAATATACTTCTTAAATTTATTTGAAAATCTCGCTTAATAATTTTAACTTTTTGTTTTATTTTAGCACATTCGGCTAAAAATTCATCACTCTCGGTTTCGGCTAATGGGTAAAGTCTCGCTAACGACTCGCTAATTTCATCGGTAATGCTGTGGGGTGTAAATAAATCTAAAATTTTTCCTTTTTTCTCCCAATCATCTTTGGCATTTTGGCAGGCATTAACCGTGTTTTCACCGCTTAAAAATGCCTTTTTACAAAGTTCTATATTGTCAGAAACGGTTTTGTAAGCATTGTTTACAAAATAATACGAAAACCCCGAAAGCGCTATTAACGCCACCGCCAAAATAATGGCAATTATAAGCCTACTCATATTTTTTTACCCTTTTCTATTAAATTATAGTTGCCATAACGGTCTAATGTCATTAAAAATATTTTATCGACACTTTTGTTTTTGCTTTTTAGGCGCTTGTTAACATCATTTTTAGTAATACCCAACGCACTAATAGATTCTTCAATGAATTTACCGTCGGTTATAACCGGCAACTGAATTCCGCTTTTTTTGGCTTTAATTTTAATATCTTTTAGGGTAGCGGGCTGGTCTGCAGGGTTAAGCATAACGGTTAAGGTGCCATCAACCTCAAGAACAGCATAGGCCACAGTGGAAATATCAAAAACATCGCGGTCGCGCAACATTTCTATTAAATCAACGGCAGTCATACGCACCTTTTTCATGGCCTGTTCATCAATTTGTCCGTTTTTAATTATAACTTTAGATTGCCCGTTCATTATTTTGCGAAACTTTATGCTTTTCATGGTTAAAACCGAAATTATTATTTCTATTACCACCAACACAAAAATGGCCGCTATACCGTTAATTACGGGTTGCTCGACATCTTGCATTGGTATGGTTGCAACCTCAGATATAAGAAAAGTAACCACAAGTTCGTTGGGCTGCATGTCGCCGATTTGGCGCTTGCCCATTAAACGAATACCTATGGTTACAAACAAATACATTATTATTGTGCGAATTAATATAATATTCATTTATATCACCGCACATATTTTATGCTGAATTACATTATTTATCCAAATTTTTTATTTTATAAGAAAGTTTCATTAAATCGTCGCCAAAATGAATATTTTCCACCGCAATACCTTCAAAATTAAGTGCTAAATCGTAATGGCTAAAGTTTAAAAAACCCTTAACACCAAGCCTTATTAAATGCTCGGCTATTGGGTAAACGGCTTCTTTAGGAATGCACAACACTGCAGCGTCTGGGTGGTTTTCTTTGCAAAACTCGTCTAACTGATTAGTGTTACGAATGGGAATATTCCTAACAATATTGCCAACAAGTGATTCTTTTTCGTCAAAAAGGCCAATAAGGCTAAAGCCTTTGTCGTTAAAATTAACGTGCTGTGTTATTGCTTTACCAAGGTTGCCCATACCAATAACTATTATTTTTTTAGTATTATTTATGCCTAAAATATTGCCAATTTCTTCGCGCAAAATATCGGTATTATAACCGTAGCCCTGTTGGCCAAAACCGCCAAAACAGTTTAAATCTTGCCTAATTTGGCTGGCTGTTAAACCCATGCGCTTGGCAAGTTCACCCGAAGATATTCTTTTAATTCCGGCGGCCGAAAGGTCCCCTAAAAACCTATAGTAACGCGGAAGCCTTTTTATAACATATGCCGATATACCTTTAATTTGCATAGCATTGCTCCCCTTTGTTATTTTTTTATCACTACAATTATCTAACAAAATTTAAAAAAAGTCAATAAAAAACACTTGACAAATTAAAAAAATTTGTTATAATAAAAACAGTAATCATTACTATTTTGCGAGGGAACCATGAAAAACTATTCAAAACAGCGTGAGGTAATATTAAACGTGCTGCAAGGCACCAACACCCACCCCACTGTAAGTTGGATTTATTCGCAGGCGCGCAAAACCCTGCCAAATATAAGTCTTGGCACCGTTTACCGCAACCTGACCGAACTTAAAAAAAGCGGACAAATAATTGAGGTTTCGGTAGAAGACGGTTTCCAGCACTTTGACGGCAACACAGACACACACCTGCATTTTTATTGCACAAAGTGCCACAACATTTATGACTGTGCCTGTCCCGAAAACCAACTTAAAAATTATTTAGAAGAAAACTTAGGTTGCAATATTACCGAACAAAAATTGATTTTTAACGGAGTTTGTAAAAACTGCTCTGTTAATATATAAATTAAAAATTTTATTACGAGGTGTTAAATTATGAAAAAATTTGTATGTACTATTTGCGGTTATGTTCACGAAGGCG
>JAFSIN010000023.1 GCA_017439765.1 Clostridia bacterium
GTCAAATTTCGGCAATCTTGTTTGGTGCTGCAGCACTATTTTTATTCTTTACTAACTTCGCTACTATAGTTTCCAAAACCGGAACATTTACCCTTTCGGGTGCTACATTGGCCTTTGGTGGCAAACTTAGCGCCGCAGGGGTAGACATGGCAAAATCGAGCGATTTATTGTTTTGCTTTTTGCTAACCGTTTTGGCAACTGCTTGCGGTGGTTTTACATTTAAGTTCAAGGGTGCAAGGTATGCCGCCCCGGCCTTTGCTTTGGTTGCAGCCATTTATATGTTGGTTGTAACATTAAGCGCTCCGGTGCTCTATATTGATACCCGTCCACTTGCTGTAGCTTCGGCTTCTAATGTAACATACTTAATTTCGGTTATGCTTGTAACCGTAGTATTATTTGTATGTGTTGCATTCGGAATAGCACACCTACTTTTAGATGATTACATTTTAGTTTCGCGCTCTAAAGACAAACTTACCATTCCTAAAAGGGTAGTTCGTTTTGTCAGAGATTACAAAAGCGAAACCAAAAAAATCGTTTGGCCAGGTTTTAAAGAGGTGCTTAAAAACACCGTTATAGTTCTTATTATATGCCTCGTTGTAGGTGTATTCATTTGGGCTATAGATTTTGGCTTAGGTGAGTTGCTGTTAGCTTTGTTAGCATTATAGTATAACAAAAGCGGAGGAAAAATAATGGCAGAATCAAACGAAGCAAAATGGTATGTAATCCATACCTATTCGGGTTATGAAAACAAGGTTAAAAGCGACCTTGAAAAAATGGTTGAAAACCGTAAAATGCAAGACCTTATTGTTGATATTAACATTCCGACCGAAACAGTAACCGAGGTTAAGGAAGATAAAAAACGCGAGGTCGAGCGTAAAATTTTCCCCGGATATGTTCTTATTAAAATGGTAGTTACCGACGACAGCTGGTATGTCGTGCGTAATACAGCAGGCGTAACAGGCTTTGTTGGTCCGGCTTCTAAGCCGGTTCCGCTAACCGATAAAGAAGTAGAAGCCCTTGGCGTTGAAAAGCACAGCGTAGAGGTTGAGTATAAGGTTGGCGACAACGTAAAGGTTACTTATGGACCTTTCGAAAACACATATGGTGTTGTTGAAGAAATTGACATTAAAAACAGCAGCGTACGTGTGTTATTAACCGTTTTTGGCAGGCAAACACCTGTTGAAATGGACTTAGACCAAATTGCTATGGTCGATTAATTAGGTAATATGCAGAATTTCTGCTTATTTCATGCGGCTATTTTGCCGCCGGCGGCAAAAACCGCCACGGTGGGAGGAACGCGAAGATGACCGTTCCGCCAAGTGAAAAATCACTAGTTACCACGAATATTGGAGGTGCAAACAATGGCTCAAAAAATTACAGGTTATATCAAATTGCAAATTCCGGCAGGAAAAGCCACTCCGGCTCCACCTGTTGGTCCGGCGCTGGGTCAGCACGGTGTAAACATTATGGCGTTCACTAAAGAATTTAACGAACGCACTAAAAACGATGTGGGTCTTATAATCCCGGTTGTTATTACCGTTTATGCCGACCGTTCGTTTAGCTTTATCACAAAAACTCCGCCTGCTGCTGTTCTTATTAAAAAAGCATGCGGTATTGAAACTGCTTCGGGTGCCCCGAATAAAACGAAGGTTGCAAAGATTACCAGCGAGCAGATTAGAAAAATCGCCGAACAAAAAATGCCCGATTTAAACGCTGCAAACATTGAAGCTGCTATGTCTATGGTAGCAGGTACAGCTCGCAGCATGGGCGTTGAAGTTGTCGATTAATCTCTCTCGTGGGAGGAAAATTCCGATTTAACCACTTATTGGGAGGTAAAGAAAGATGAAACACGGAAAAAAATATGTTGAAAGCGCAAAGCTTATAGAAACTGGTAAGCTTTATGATGCTAACGAAGCAGTGGAAATTGCTATTAAAACAGGCACTGCTAAATTTGATGAAACAGTTGAAATTCACGTTCGTTTGGGTGTAGACTCACGCCACGCTGACCAACAGGTTCGCGGTGCCGTAGTTTTACCTAACGGAACTGGTAAAAAGGTAAGAACCTTAGTCCTTACAAAAGGCGACAAAGCCAAGGATGCCGAAGCTGCTGGTTCCGACTCTGTAGGCGGCGAAGAGCTTATTGCTAAAATTCAAAACGAAAACTGGCTTGATTTCGATGTTGTTATTGCAACACCCGACATGATGGGCTTGGTTGGCCGTTTAGGTAAGGTTTTAGGTCCACGTGGCCTTATGCCAACCCCTAAAGCAGGCACCGTTACACCCGATGTTGCTAAGGCTGTTACCGAAGCAAAAGCCGGTAAAATTGAATACAGGCTCGACAAAACAAATATAATTCACTGCCCAATTGGTAAGGTTTCTTTTGGCCCTGAAAAGTTAATGGAAAACTTTGATGCACTTATGGGTGCTATCATCAAGGCTAAGCCTGCCGCAACCAAAGGTCAGTACATTAAGTCTTGCACATTGGCAACCACTATGGGCCCTGGTGTAAAACTTAACGTTGCCAAGTTTGGTGCATAATTTGCACTTGACAAACTAATACAGTTATGGTATTATAACCATTGCTAAATATTACTCCGAAGAAAGCAGGTCCGTTTTAAACGGGTAAGTTAACCGCCTGCCGAGGTGTGCTTAAAAATTACAGTATTTTTATGCCTATCCTCGCTTTTTCGGGGGTAGGCTTTTTAATTAACCGCATTTAACGGAGGTGAAACAATGCCAAACGCTAAAGTTTTAGAACAAAAACAGCAAATTGTTAAAGAACTTGCAGAAGCTATTCAAAATTCCGTAGCAGGTGTTATTGTTGATTATAAAGGTATTAATGTTGCCGACGATACAGTTCTTCGTAAAGAATTGCGCGAAGCCGGAATCGATTACCGTGTAGTTAAAAACACACTGTTAGGCCGCGCCTTAGAAGGCACCGAGTTAGAAGGAATTAAGGATGTTCTTGAAGGTACAACCTCAATTGCAATTTCTAAAGAAGACCACGTGGCTGCAGCAAGAATTCTTTCCAAATTTGCAGACTCACACGAAAACTTCAACATTAAGGCCGGTTACCTTGACGGTAAACAAATCGACCTTGAAACTGTTAACTCGCTGGCAAAACTACCTTCAAGGGAAGTTTTACTCGCAACAGTTGTTGGTGCTTTCCAAGCACCTATCGCAGCATTTGCACGTGCTGTGCAGGCAATCGTAGATAAAGACGGTTCTGCCGAATAATATTTAAAAAATAATTTATTATATGGAGGAAAATAAAATGGCATCTGAAAAAATCACAGCTATGATTGAAGAGCTTAAAGCTCTTACCGTTCTTGAGCTTTCTGAGCTCGTTAAAGCAGTAGAAGAGGAATTTGGCGTATCTGCAGCAGCAGCTGTAGCAGTAGCAGCTCCCGCAGCAGGCGGCGCAGCAGCAGCTGAAGAAAAAACCGAGTTCGATGTAATCCTTGCTAATGCAGGCGCAGAGAAAATTAAGGTTATTAAAGCTGTTCGCGAAATTACCGGCTTAGGTCTTGCTGAAGCAAAAGCTTTAGTTGACGGTGCTCCTAAAACCCTTAAAGAAGCTGCTTCTAAAGAAGATGCAGAAGCTATTAAGGCTAAACTTGCCGAAGTTGGCGCTACTGTTGAACTTAAGTAATTTAAAACTACTTAAAAAAATTAAACCGCCCTTTTTTAAGGGCGGTTATTTTTTTGTTTAATTTAGTTCGTCCAAACAAAGTGAGAACGACTTAATAAAATCTTCTAAAAACACATTGGCTTCGGGGCAGTTTAGTGCTAAAACAGCATTTTTAGTGGATTCTGCTGCCACAGTGAATTCGCTGTTGCCCATTTTAATTTCTTCCAAACATTTTATATAGGCTGAAATTTTATCGGCCGCTTTTACAAGTGTTTTAATATCACGGCCTGTTTCTTTATAAATTTTTGTAATATCCTGCTGCATATAGTCGGGCAAATATGAAATTAATTTATCCTCTGCCACCGATTCTATTTGCTTATAAACCTCTTTAATTTGGGGGTTATAATATTTAATAGGTGTTGGCATATCACCGGTTATAATTTCGCTCGTGTCGTGGAACATTGCGGCAACGGCGGCTTTTTCGGGGCTTACATTACCGCCGAATTTTTGGTTGTTTATAATGGCTAAAGCGTGGGCAATAAAGGCAACCTCTAACGAGTGCTCACTTAAATTCTCGTTTTTGGTGTTGCGCATAAGCCCCCAACGGTATATATTTTTCATGCGGGAAAGCATTGCGTAAAAATGGTAGTTCATATTTTTTCTCCCTTTAAAATTTGGTTTAATTTGTTCTATTGAATATTATAACATATTCTGTTATAATATCAATAACGATATTTTTCTACAAGGAGTGTAAAAAAATGGGATTTTCCTACAAAAAGGCTATGGAATTGCGTCCCCAAAAAGAAAGGTGGCTTAGCACCTTTGTTATTACTCTTTTAATTTCGGGCATTGTTATTTTACCTTTTGTTTTCACTAGACCCGAGTTTTTTGCATCTTTTTTCGAGCAAGGTTTTTATCAAATACCTTTTTATAGGTTAACTTTAAGTTTTGTGGGCTCAACGTTTATACATTCAATATTAAATGCCGTGGGTTATGCTTTTGGCAGCCCTGTTGCTATTTTGTTAGGTTTTGTACCTCAAAATTTGTGGGCATATGTTTGTGCTTTAATTTATGTCTTCAGATTTGCTGCAGCGGCGCTTACGGCCTATTTTTTTATAAGGCGCTTTACATATACGCCCGAGGCCGCACGCCTTGGCGGAATTTTATATGCTTTTTGCTCTTGCACGGCAGGCGGAGTGCTTACAAATCAATTGCAAATGGCTGTTGTGCTTTTCCCGCTTGTTTTATTGGCGCTTGAAAATTTGTTAACCGAAAACAAACGGGTTATTTTTGCTTTGCTTATGTTTTTAATAAGCATTTTAAACCCATATGCCACAGGCAGTATAATAATTTTTGTTATATTATATTTTGTAATCAGGGTAACAACAAAGGGCGTTAAGGCGACCTTTGGCAGAATATTAACATTTGCGGCCGAACTTTTGCTTGGTGTTTTAGCGGCAGCGTTGTTGTTAATCCCCACTGCTTTTGTAGCCTTTAAAGGCGGATTTTTAGTTGATAATTTTACAGGCACCAATGCCGTTTTATACAATAACAGCCTAACTTATTTAAACGTTTTTGCATTGATGTTTTTACCGTCAGATTCGGTTACAACCCCTGTTTTGTTCGGTTATAATAATTTGTTAGGGGCTTGGCTGCCTGTATTTTCGGTTGCCGGTGCTGCAGCGTTTTGCAGTAATAATAAAGGTTCGGCATTTAAAAGAATATTAATTGCAAGTTTAGTAATTTCACTTGTTCCTGCATTAAATAAAACGTTTTCTTTGTTTAATCCGTCCCTTGGTTTTGCGTTTTCATATATGCCGTTATTAATAATGTCTTTAACCACCGTTATGGCACTAGAAAACCGTGAAATTAATTTAAAAGGCAGCCTTGGCGGAACACTTGCATTAACGGTTATATTTGTTGCGTTAGTGGCGTTTTTACCCCAAATAACCGAGCAAGGCTTGGCTTTTGGCATTTATAATAATGCGCCGCAAAAAGAATACTTAATCAGATTTTCAGTTTTGGGCGGTTTAGCGATAATTTCGGTGTTAACTGGTCTTGTTTTGGTAAGCGCCAATAAAAAACGCAACAAAAAATTCTTTAATATAGCCTTAATTCCAACCGTGGTATTTTCGGCTGTTTCGGCCTGGGTTTATATTGCCACCGAGGTTAAATATTTTCAAAAATATGCTACGCAACAAGGCATTAGCAATAACGATATGTATTTATCAAATTCGCTTTTGAAAATCAATGCCGTTTGGTATGTTGCAGTAAATATAAGCATGGTTGCAATAGTGCTGTTTATAATTTATGCAATTGTTTGCCTGTGCACCAAAAACAAACGCAACCAAACCGAATATATCTGCCCCGAGGGTGAGGCCTTAATTGAAGTTTGGAAGAACTACGACCAAGAAGATAATGAACGGGAGTTTAACGACGAAGAAGATTTCTCGCTCGAGAGTATTGCCGAATCGTTAAGCAAAGAATATCCGGTTAATTTAAATTCCGATGAATTTAAGGGTGGTTTTAACATTACGCCCGAGTTTTTAAAAGATATTGACAATTAAATTAATTGGTGCTAAAATGTAAAAAGCAAATAAAAAGGGGAGCTTGTAAACCAGGCTGAGAGGAAACCGTTAAGTTTCGACCCATATAACCTGATGCGGATAATGCCGACGTAGGAAAATATACGCCAAAAGTTTGTA
>JAFSIN010000024.1 GCA_017439765.1 Clostridia bacterium
GCGTTTTACCTGCATATCAAAAACAGAATCGGGGTTAATGCTTACGCCGAAATTGTTTTTAACATAATTAGACAAACGCACCTTGTTGTTGTGTTTAATGTTGTCTAAGTGCATTAAAACTTCTTTGTTGTTTTTAAATTCTTCAAGCTTTGCAAGCTCGGCAGCATTTTTAACAAAACCGTCGCCAATTAACTGTTTTAAATAATCGGTTAACATGGGGTTGGCTTGGCAAAGCCAACGGCGGTGTGCAATACCATTGGTAACATTGGTGAATTTGTTTGGTGTGATTTTGTAAAAATCGTTAAAAAGTGAATCTTTTAAAATATTGCTGTGCAATTTAGAAACGCCGTTAACGGTGTGTGAAGCCGCAACGCAAAGGTTAGCCATGTGAATCATGCCGTTTTTAATAATGGCGGTGTTCTCAACGATTTTAGCATCGTGTGTGGCATTCCAAATTTCTTCTCTGAAGCGGGTGTCAATTTCTTTAACAATTTGATATATGCGTGGAATTCTTTGTTTGAATAAATTTTCTTGCCAACACTCAAGGGCCTCCGACATAACGGTATGGTTAGTATAGGCAACGGTGCCTTTAACAATACCCCAAGCCTTTTCCCAACTGTATCCGCATTCGTCAAGCAAGAATCTCATTAATTCGGGTATACAAAGGGTGGGGTGGGTGTCGTTAATATGAATTGCTACCTTTTCGGGTAAATTTTCAAGGGTGTTATAGTTGCGTAAGTGGCGGTTTAAAATGTCTTGAACCGAAGCCGAAACTAAAAAGTATTGTTGCCTAAGTCTTAAAGATTTGCCTTCTAAATGGTTATCCTCTGGGTATAATACCTTGCTAATAACCTCGGTTGTGGCCTTTTCTTCAAGCGCTTTAACGTAATCGCCCTTATTAAAGGCCGACATATTAATATCTTGGTATTCTGCACTCCAAAGGCGCAAAGCATTAACGGTTTTACCATCGTTGCCGGCAACCATAAGGTCATATGGCATAGCCCTAACAACAGTGTAATCGTTGTGTTCAATATTGTGGTGTTCGCCATCCCACCATTCGTTAACGGTGCCATCAAATTTAACATCAACGGCAGAAGCAGGCCTTGGTTCTAACCAAACACTGCCGCCCGGCAACCAAAAATCAGGCATTTCGGTTTGCCAACCCTCTACAATTTTTTGGCGGAAAATACCGAACTCGTATTTAATGCAGTAACCCATTGCAGGGTAACCACCTGTGGAAAGAGAGTCTAAAAAGCAGGCAGCCAATCTGCCAAGGCCGCCGTTTCCAAGGCCGGCATCGGGCTCAAGTTCATATAAATTATCTAATTTAACTTTAAAAGAAGCTAAAGCCTTTTTGACGGTATCTTCAAGACCTAAGTTAAACAGATTATTTTTTAACGAACGGCCCATTAAAAATTCCATGCTTAAATAATAAACGGTTTTAGCTTTTTTTGCGGCAGTTTCTTTTTTAAATTCACTGCGGCGTTCACGCATAATATCTAATAAAACTAAAACGGTTGCTTTATAAAAAGCCTCATCAGATGCCTGTTCGGGCGATATTCCAAAATTGTGAAGTAATTTTTTTTGAATTAATTCGGTAATTTTTTTGCTTGTGTAGTTTTGCGGCATAAAAATTCGCTCCTTAAATAATTAATATTATTTATTATTGTACCTTAATAATACTATATTCACACAAATTTTTCAACACTAATAGCAAAAACAATAGTTTTTTTATTTATTAATAACAAAAAAACTTTAAAATAATATTATTTTTTTAAAAAAATTATGCAACAATTATAAAAAATGAACAAAAAATAGCAGGTATAAAACCTGCTATAATTTTATTCTGCTATTTCTTCTTCTTCGCTGCCGCATTCAATGTAACCTTCGTAACACTCTTTCTTTTTAAGAATGCGGTCAACAATTACTGCAACACCGGCAGCCATTGAAATAATGCCTATTAAAACAGAAATGCCAACAAAAAGATTTTTCATTTTCATAAATAAACCACCTTTCACACAAAATTATATCATAAAACACAGGGCTTGTCAATTACATTAAAGGTGCAAACAAATGTAATAAATATTGTTTAATTTTTAAAAAAACTGGTCTTTTTTTCCAGTTTTCAAACAAAATTTCTTCAGAAACAAGGGTTGTGTTGTCAAAAAAATCTTTAACATCATTAACGGTATTAGCGCTGGACATCCAAACACCACACTCAAAATGTAAAAACAGACTTCGGTAATCCATGTTAATTGTGCCAACGGTGGCAATAGTATCATCCGACACAAAAATTTTTGAATGTATAAAACCCGGGGTATATTCGTAAATTTTTACGCCATTTTCCAATAATTCCGAATAGTAATATTGTGTTACGGGGTGAACATACCATTTATCGGGGCGTGATGGTGTAATAATTTTTACATCTATGCCCGATTTTGCCGCCAAACATAGCGCATTTTTTAACTCGTTGTCTAAAATTAAATAAGGCGTTGTAATATAAATGTATTTTTGAGCATAGTTAATTATTTGCATATAAATTCCGTGGGCTTGGTTAGTGGTATTTAGCGGGTCATCGTAATAGGGGATATAAAAACCGTTACATAATTTTGAATTATAATTATTTAAAACGGGCGGGGTTAATTCTTTGCCTGTAATAAATTCCCACATGCTGCAAAACAAAGCCGTCATAGTATTAACTGCCATGCCTTTAAGCATAATTCCGCAGTCTAACCAATGGCCGAATCTTTCAAGTTTATTTATATATTCATCGCCGATATTAACGCCACCCGTAAAGGCTACACAGCCATCAATAACCACGATTTTGCGATGGTCGCGGTTGTTCATAAAAATATCAATTGATGGCTTTATTGGGTTAAAAATTGAAACCTCAATGCCATCATTTTTTAAATTGTTAACAAAATTTTTACCCTGCCTTTTTATCGAGCCAAAATCATCAAAAATTAATTTAACCTCAACATTGTTTTTGGCTTTTTGTTTTAATATTTCATAAATTTGTTCCCACATTTTGCCTTCGGCTAAAATATAAAACTCAATATAAATAAATTTTTCTGCCTTTTTTAATTGCAGTAAAAGTTCTTTTAAAAATTCTTCGCCGGTTCCAAAAAATTTGCTTTCGGTGTTACAGTAAACAGGGCACATAGATTCGTTTTGTAAATATTCGGCTTGGCGAAAGTGCATTAAATCGTTATATTTCAAAGCATCTTTAATGTTTTGGCTTTGATTAAAGCGTGAAAGGTGCTTTTTGTTTGCGGCGCACATTCTTTTTTTTAGGTGAGGGAACATTCTGCCACCACCAAAAACAAGATAAGCAAGCACCCCAAAAACAGGAACAATTAATATGAAAATAATCCACATTATTTTATAACTTTGGTCGCCCCGCATGTTAATTATGTGCATTATTGTAAAAAGCGATATTAATTTTGAAAACCCATTAATCCAAAATCTTGTTTCAGTAAATGTTTTGATTGAAAATATAAAAAATATAATTTCCAACAAAACAATTACTAAGTAAATTATGGGTCGGGCTTGAATTCTGAAACCACGTTTTTTATTAAGCATATTTTACCTCCAAAAACCACCCTATAATAACATTATTAATTTTTAATTACAAAGTTATTAATTTTTTATAAATTTTTGTAGAGAATTATTGTTTTGTATGTTATAATAATTTTATATTTTATTTGGAGGAATAGTTTTGTCGAATAGTTATTTAAAATTAGCAAACGGTGTTGATGGATTTTTCATTAAAAACGACCGTTTTAACACCACAGTTTTATCGGTTAATTTTTATTTACCGCTTAAAAGCGAAACCATTTCGGCATATGCTTTGCTTCCATATGTTTTAACATCCTGCTCAAACGAATACCGAGATTTTTCGAAACTTAATTTTAAACTTAACATGCTTTACGGAGCCGATTTGGTTGTAAGTTCTAACAGGGTAATGGATATGCAACACGTTAAAATAGCCATTTCGGTTATAAACGATGAATTTACAATTAACAAAAATTCGGTTATTAACGAAGCCATGGATTTACTTATTTCCTTAATTTTTAACCCTGCTGTGCTAAACAATTCGTTTTTTGAAGATGATGTTGAAAGAGAAAAACGCAAACTGCTTGAAAATATTGCGGCCGAGGTTAACGAAAAACGTGTTTTTGCCAAAAACCGAATGTTAGAAATTATGTTTGAAAATTCGCCATATGGTATTTCTAAATATGGCACCGAAGCCGGTGCTAAAGCCTTAACCGGCCAAATTTTATATAACGCTTGGCAAGAAATGTTAAAAACCGCATATGTTAGGGTGCAGGTAATTGGCAAACAGTTGCCCGGTGGTGTTTTTGAACAAATTACCAAGTGTTTTAACAATTTTAACCGCGAAAACATAGTGGATTATAAAAATGTAACAAGATTAGAAAAAGCCAATAACATTAAACAGGTAACCGAGTATTTTAATGTTACTCAGGGCAAATTGGTTATGGGTTTTTCAAGTGAAATTTGCGGTCAAAACGCTTACGATTTATTATTGGCTACCGATATTTTTGGCGGTGGACCTTATTCTAATCTGTTTACCAATGTGCGCGAAAAACTCAGCCTTTGCTATTATTGCTCGGCATCGGCCGTTAGGGGCAAGGGCTTTGTAATGGTGCAGTCTGGCGTAGAGGCCGAAAATGCCGAGCAAGCCCAAACCGAAATTTTAAACCAGTTAGAAAGCATTAAAAGCGGCAATATTTCTGATTTTACCTTTTCGGCTTCGCAAAAGGCAATTTCGGGTGCTTTGCTTGCATATAACGATAATTTAGGCGGCATAGACCAATGGTATTCTGCCAATATAACACAAAATGAACCCATAAGCCCCGAAGAAGCTGCCAACATAGTTAATAGCATTACCAAACAAGATGTTATTAATGCAGCTAAGGGAATTAACCTTAACACAGTTTACAGGTTAATGCCAAAGAAAGAGGGGGAATAAAATGGAAACTAAAATATTTACTAATAAAATTTTAGGCGAAGATTACACCGTTACAACACTAAAAAACGGGCTAAAAATTTATATTTACGAAAAGCTTCAGTTTAATTCGCTTTATGCCGTTTACGGCACAAAATACGGTTCAATAGATTCCACTTTTAATGTTAACGGCAAAGAATACACCGTGCCCGATGGCATTGCGCATTTTTTAGAGCACAAACTTTTTGAAAGTGAAGATGGCGATGCCTTTTCTAAATACGCCAAAACGGGCGCCTATGCAAATGCCTTTACCTCGTTTGACAGAACCTGTTATTTGTTTTCGGCCACCACTAATTTTGATGAGAATTTAAATATTTTGTTGGATTTTGTGCAAAACCCATATTTCACGGCCGAAACGGTGAAAAAAGAGCAGGGAATTATTGGGCAAGAAATTAAAATGTATGAAGATTCGCCGTCTTGGCGGGTTATGTTTAATATGTTAAGAGCAATGTATTTTAACAACCCTGTTAAAATTGACATTGCCGGCACTGTAGAATCTATTGCTAAAATAGACGATAAGATTTTATATGACTGCTATAATACTTTTTATAACCCAGGTAATATGTTTGCTTGTATTGCAGGCAATATAAAAACAAATGACGTTTTAGAAAAAATTCAAAATTCGGTTAAAAATAAAGAACCCATAAATTTAACCAGAATTTATCCAAACGAACCTAACGGCGTTGTTAACGATTACACCGAGCAAAGTTTGGATGTTGCCATACCGCTGTTTTGTTACGGCTATAAAATAAATTTACAAAATAAGGTTAGTCTGTATGATTTTATTGCAATGAACGCCTTTTTGAAAATCTTGGCCGACGATGCTTCGCCGTTATATAAAAGGCTTACCGAACTTAAACTTATTAACGATGAATTCGATGCAGAATATTTTTGCGGCAATTCGTATTCAGCCGTTATTTTTGATGGAGAATCTTTTAACCCTTCGCAAGTTGCTAAAGAAATTAGCCGCGAGGTTGAAAGTATTATAAAAAACGGCGTAGATTCATTGCTTTTAGAATCTGTAAAATACGATATGTACGGTCAGGCTGTAAAGCGTTACAATAACGTGGAAAGCATTGGCCATATGCTTATAGATGCCGCTGTATTTAATTTTGATTATTCTAACGAACTTGAAATTATTAAAAATTTAACCGAAACCGATATTTTAAATGCCGCAGCGCTTTTAAACAAAGAAAATTCTGTATTGTCGGTTGTAAATAAGAAGGTATAAAAATGTATAGTGGAACAATTTTTGGCTTAGATTTTAACATTAATCCGGTTGCCTTTACAATTCCCATTGGCAGTGGTTGGAGTGTTTATTGGTACGGCATAATTATTGCCTGCGGTTTTTTAGCGGCAATTATTTATGGTTTTGCAAATGCCAAAAAACTTAATTTGAATGTAGACCATATGATAGATGTAATTTTAGTAACCACACCTGTGGCAATTTTGTGCGCCAGGGCATATTACATTATTTTTGATGGTGAAAAACTAAACAGTATATCAGATTTCTTTGGTTTTTCGGGCTCGGGATTTTCGGGTCTGGCAATATACGGCGGCGTTATTGGTGCATTTGCCTGCGGCTTTGTAATGTGCAAAATAAAAAAGGTTAATGTGCCGGATATGTTTGATATTGCGGCAGCCGGTTTTATTTTAGCACAAGGCATTGGCCGTTGGGGTAACTTTTTTAACCAAGAAGCCTACGGAACATTCACAGGCAGCGAATGGTGGGGAATGACCAGCAACCGCATAGCCGCCGAAATGGGCAGCACAAAGCTTGTGCACCCCTGCTTTTTGTATGAATCTGTTTGGTGTATTTTAGGTTTTGTTGTGTTGCATTATATTATTAAAAACCGCAAGTTTTCAGGTCAGGTTGTTTTAAGTTATGGCGTAATATATGGTCTTGAACGCGGTTTTTTGGAACTTATTAGAACCGATAGTTTAATGCTTGGCAATATTAAGATATCTTCGTTATTATCGTTTGTGTTGTGTATTGCCTGCACTGTGGTTTTAACAATTATTTTTGCTAAGAATAAAAAAGAAAACACATATACACCAATGTTTAGTGAAGAAATTGTAAAGGAAGAAGAAAATAATGACCAAAATAATTAACGGAAAAGAAATTTCAGCATATTTAAAAAATAAAATTAAAGACGAGGTTGCAGCCTTAAAGCAAAACAACATAAATGTTGGTTTAGCCGTAATTATGGTTGGCAATAACCCCGCCTCTAAAGTTTATGTTGCCAATAAAGAAAAGGCCTGTGAGCAACTTGGCATAATTTCATATAAATACGAATTGCCCGAAGATACAACTAACGAGCAGTTGTTGGAATTAATACAAAAATTAAATAGTGATAACAATGTTAACGGTATTTTATGCCAACTGCCGTTGCCTAATCATTTAGACGAAAAGTTAATTATTAACAGCATTAATCCCGAAAAAGATGTTGATGCTTTTCACCCGCAAAATGTGGGCAAAATTATGATTGGCGATTACGACTATTTGCCTTGCACTCCGGCAGGGGTTATTGAAATGCTAAATTATGAAAACATTGATATAACCTCTAAAAATTGCGTTGTTATTGGCCGCTCCAACATAGTGGGCAAACCTATGGCTATGCTTTTGTTGCACAATAACGGCACTGTAACCATTTGCCACTCTAAAACAAAAAATTTAAAAGAGATTTGCCGTTCGGCCGATATTTTAGTGGCTGCCATTGGTAAACCCAGGTTTGTTACAGCCGATATGGTAAAACCTGGCGCCGTTGTTATTGATGTTGGCATTAATAGGTGTGAAGACGGTAAACTTTGCGGCGATGTGGATTTTGAAAATGTGCAAAATGTGGCTTCAGCAATTACCCCTGTGCCGGGCGGTGTGGGCCCCATGACAATTGCTTTGTTAATGAAAAATACCGTTACAGCAGCAAAAAAAATGAATTTTAATAAATAAATGAGGTATAAGGTTTTGAAATCAAAACTAATTTGTGTTTTTACCGTAATTCTTGTTTTTTTAAGCACCATTACCATTAGCGCCGGTGCAATAGAACTTAAAAATTACAATATAAATTTTGAATTACCAAAAGAATTTACGGTTATTACAGAAAATAATATTAAAGAAAACTCCGAATTTTTAAAAGAAATTAGTTTTACCGAAAATTCTTTTAAAGATTATATTTCGGCCAACAATATAGTTTTATTTGCCTCCACGCAAGATAAAAGTTTTCAAATTGTAATTAATGCCGTTGAAACCGAGTTTTCTAAGCAAACCGAAAATTTAAGTTATTTAGATGATAATTACATAGCCCGCCTTATACCCAAATTGGTAACAGGTGATGTGCCGGTTACCCAAATTAAGCAAATTAATGAAAATAAATATATTATGGCTTCTAAACAAAGTAGCGATAAGGCCGGTAGTTACAGGTATATACAATATCTTACAATTAAAAACAAATTGCTTTATAATATTACTTTTTCTTATACCGAAAGCAACCCGGCAAACTCACAAAAAGCCGAAGAATTAATAAATAATTTGTTCATTAATAAAGAAAGCGAAAAAATAACAATAAATAAAATTGAAAATATTGCAATTTACGTTGTGTTAATTTTAATAATTTTGTTTTTTGTGGTGGTTGCGGTTTATATTTCATATACCTTTATTATCGATGCTATAAAAAACAGAAATACAAGTGATGTTGCGCCTTATGTAAAAATTAAGAGAAGACGTTTTAAATAAAATTCATTTTTTGTTAACAAATTATTTTTAATAAATATAAAATTTTGAGGTAACATTATTTTATGTTAGAAAGGGTGTTTTAATGGAAGACTTTAATTTTAATAATGATAATATTGTTAATGATTCAGATTTCGAAAAAACCGAATATAATTTTGTTGTGCCGGAGCCCAAAAAACCAAAAACAAAAAAATACGGCATAAAAACCATTATTTTGTGCGGCGTTATTTCGGCGTTAGTGGCTGCAATTATATCGGCAACCGTAAGCAGTGCTTTAATTGCGCGCAGTGTTAATCAAAATAACGTAAATAACACACCTCAAATCAACTCAACACAGCCTAATTCTAATCCACAAAGCACAACAATAGAAATTAGCGGTACTGTAGAATCTGCCATAGAGGCCGTGGCCCAAAAGGTTAACCCAAGTGTTGTGGGCATTATCACAACGGCCGCTACCAATAGCTTTTTTGGCGGCTCCACCGAAACCCAGGGCGAAGGCTCGGGCATTATTTACACAACCGATGGCTACATTATTACCAATTACCACGTTATTAAAGACGCCTTAAATTCAGCAACCACAAAAATTGAAGTTTATTTATCAAGCAACAGTGAAAGTTCTTATTCAGCAAATGTGGTAGGTTATAATATTTCTTACGATTTAGCAGTGCTTAAAATTAATGCAAACGGCTTAACAGCCATTGATTTAGCCGATTCAGACTCCCTTAAGGTTGGCCAGTTTGTGGCCGCTGTTGGCAGCCCGGGCGGTCTTCAGTTTATGGGTTCGGTTACCTATGGAATAATAAGTGGTTTAAATCGTATAGTGTCCGACAGTTACAATGGCTCCCCTGTAGAGTTAATTCAAACTGATGCTGCCATTAACCCCGGTAATTCGGGTGGTGCCTTGGTTAATACAAAAGGTCAGTTAATTGGTGTAAATAGCTCTAAAATTGCCGCTACCGATTACGAAGGCATGGGCTTTGCCATACCATCTAACACGGTTAAAGAAATTTGTAATAGCATTATTGAAAAAGAAAACGACCCCAACCCATATATTGGTATTACTATTAGCGAAAAATACACCGCAGAATTGTTAGAAAAACTTAATTACCCTGTGGGTGCAGTTGTTTTAAATGTGGTTAACAATGGTCCTGCTGCAAAATCAGGCATACGCAGCGGCGACATTATAGTAGAATATAACTCGGTGGCTATAACCGATTATAATGTGCTTACCGAAGAAATTGCAAAATGTTCCCCGGGCGACACCGTAACCGTAAAAATTTACCGAAGCGGAAAATATTATTCAACCTCTATAAAGGTTGGCTCTAATAATTCCCAATAAAATAAAAAAACCACGGTTTTTACATCGTGGTTTTTATTTTTCTTGTCTTTTTTAAAGTTTAGGTATATAATATATTTATTAGATTGGAGTGGTATGTTTTGTTGTTAGATGCCGTAAAGGGAAATTTGAATTTAAGTGAATTTATTGTTATGGTTATTTCCTCTTTAACGGTTATTTTTTTGACCATGCCAATTCACGAATTTTCCCATGGTTTTGTGGCCTCTAAACTTGGCGACCCAACCCCTAAGTTTATGGGCAGGCTAACCTTAAATCCGTTTGCCCACATCGATTATATGGGTGCGTTGTGCATCTTGCTTTTTAATTTTGGTTGGGCAAAACCTGTGCAGGTAAACACACGGTATTTTAAAAACCCTAAGCGCGATATGGCTTTAACCGCAGCTGCAGGCCCACTTTCAAATATTTTATTGGCATTTTTAAGTATGTTAATTTTTAGTTTTATTTATAATATTTTTAATTTTAACGACACAATAATCACTTATATATTTTTATTTTTTTATTACATAGCCATTATAAATATACACCTTGCCGTTTTTAATTTAATACCAATTCCACCGCTCGACGGTTCTAAAATTTTAAATGTAATTTTACCCTACAAATTATATTATAAAATTTTGCGTTATGAGCGTTATGCAACAATTTTGTTGTTTGCATTACTTTACACCGGTGTATTATCTCGGCCAATTAACATTGTTGCTAATTATGTTATAAACGGAATTTTGTATATAACACAATTACCATTTAATTTATTTTAATTTGTTTGGAGTTTTTTTATGGAAACCGCTTATGTTTATAAGCTAGAAAATTTTGAAGGCCCGTTAGACCTTCTGCTACAATTAATAGCGCGGAATAAGCTTGATATTTACGATATTAAGCTTTCGGTGCTTATTGACCAATATTTAAAACAGGTAGAAATATTACAACAACAAAACCCCGATATTCAAAGTGAGTTTTTAGAAATGGCTTCGCGCCTTATTTACTTAAAAACGGCCAAGCTGTTACCAAAACACGAAGAATACGAAAAATTAAAGGATGAACTTAGCGGTCAGTTAATAGAATACCAGGTTTGCCGCCAAATTGCCGAAAAATTATTGCTTTTGTCGGATGGGTTCGATAAATTTGTTAAAGCTCCATCTAAAGTGGAGTTACCAAAAGCCTATGTGCTTAATCACGACAAACAATTAATGTTGGATTCTTACATATCGGCAGTTGGCCGTGGCCAACGCAGGCTGCCGCCAAATACCAATGCTTTTGTGAAAATTGTTGCTAAAAAAATTGTTTCGGTTTCCACTAAAATTGTTTTTGTTATGTGCAACTTAATTAAAAAAGGTCCGCAAAAACTAAACGATTTATATAAAGATTCTAAAAGCAGGTCTGAACTTGTTGCAACATTTTTAGCCGTGTTAGAGCTTTGCAAAGCAAACAGGGTAAAGTTGAGCGGTTCTAACGAAAACACCGAAATAAAAATAATTAAGGAGAAAAGATAACCTTGAAACCCGAAAATTTAGTTAATCCGTTATTTGCAGTGATTTTTTCAAGTGGAGAGCCAATCAGCATAGGACGCCTTTGCGAAACCTTTAATGTTGAGCCCCACATTATTCAAGAAACGGCCGATTTGTTGGAAAAATCTTTAAAAGATTCAGCATTAGAACTGCTAACTTTAGAAAACACATATCAATTGGCTACAAAAAAAGAGTATGCACAATATATTAAAACGGCCTTCGATATTAAGCGTAAAACCCCGCTTTCACAAGCAGCGTTAGAGGTTTTAGCCGTTGTGGCATATAACCAACCTGTTACAAAATCATTTATAGAACAGGTGCGTGGTGTAGATTGCTCGGGTGTTATTACAACATTGCTTGAAAAAGAACTTTTAGAAGAAAAGGGCCGCTTGGAACTTCCCGGCAGGCCGTTATTATACGGTACCACCAAAAACTTTTTAAGGTGCTTTAATTTAAGTTCACTGCAAGATTTGCCCGAACTACCAAAGGTGGAAGGCGTTGTTTCCCCCGACATTGCCGAGCAAATTTCGGTGGAAGAACAACAATTAAATTAAATATATTTTAAAATTCAACCAATAATATTAGGGGTGATTTTTTGATAGCGGTATATATTATTATATTTGTTTTGTTAGCAATAACATTGTTGTTATTTATGCCGTTAAAATTAAATGTTGCCTTTAATAATAATTTTGAATATACCCTTAAATATTTTGGTATTAATTTGTTAAAACCCAAAAAGCCCCAAAATAATACACCTTCTAATAATACTCAAAGCAGCGCCCAAAAACAAAATTTCATAAAAGAGTTATATCAAAATAACAGTTTTTCAAATTTTTGCAAAATAATGTTAGAAATAATTAAAACATTACTTGTAGAGCTTAAATTTGTTTTAAAACACACAAAAGTAAATAGCCTTAAAGGTAATATTTTGGTTGCCACACCTGATGCCGCAATGACCGGCATTGAATACGGCGTTGTGTGCACAGCGGTTTATGGTTTTTTAAAATTTTTAGAAGATACAGTTATTTTAAAGGTAAAAAAAATTAATATAAATGCCGATTTCGATAAAACAAAATCTACATTCGATTTTTCGGCTACAATAAAAATACAACCGTTTTTTTTAATAATTGCCGCTTTTGTAATTGTTAAAAAAATAATTCTAATTAAAAAGGAAGTGCTAAGTAATGAGCGAAAGCATTAAAGGTATTATGGATACCACCATGGATAAAATGCGCACAGTAGTAGATGCCGATACTATTATTGGTACACCAATAAATGTTGGCAGCATTAC
>JAFSIN010000004.1 GCA_017439765.1 Clostridia bacterium
GGCATAAATTTTCATATGTGGAACATATCCGCCGGCACCGGCACCGGTACCTTCGGCACCGTAAACAACATTCTGTAAAAGGTGGTTCATTACGGTTGCGGTATCTTCACTCATAGCAACAACAGGGTCTGGCTCATATTCTAAAATAACATTGTCGTGTTGGTCGGTAACTTTATAATAGGTTGTGGGCTTATAATAAACACCACCGTTACCAAAAGTGGCGTATGCGGCGGCTTCCTCTAATGTTGTTAAACCGCCATTGGTGCCACCCATTCCAAGTGGAGAATAATCAATATCATTTTTATTTAATGTGGTAACACCCAACATTTGAGTAATAAAATCATAAGACCTTTGCGGCGTTAATTTTTGCACCAACATTGTTGGAATGGTGTTACAAGATTTTTCCAAGGCAAATTCAACCGTAATATCGCCAAAATATCCACCATTGTTATACCAGTTTTTAGGTTTCCATGTGCCAAATTTATAAATATCTTTGTCTTCAACTATTGAAGAATATGTGATAAAATTAGCTTCAATAGCGGGGGCATAAGCTGTCATGGGTTTCATGGTTGAACCCGGTTGACGAACAGCACTTGTTGCACGATTTAATACCATATTACCCGTTTTTTCGCCAATACCGCCAACCAAACCTTTAATGTGTCCGCTATAATCCATTATAACCATTGCGCCTTGTAAAAGTTGGCCGTCAGAACCTTTGTAGGCATATTTAGTGTCGGTATAAACCTTTTCCATTGCAGCTTGAATATCGGGGTTTAATGTTGCATAAATTTTGTAACCGCCGTTATAAAAATTAGCCTTGGCATGTTGTTCATCGTAGCCATAAACTTCCATTAATCCCTTAACAACATCATTATATAAGGCATCAACAAAATAGGAATTTACCTCGGTTTCATTAAGGTTGGTTTTATCGGCCACAATTGTTAATTCTTCGTTATAAGCTGCAGCATGTTCTTCGGTTGTAATATAACCTTGTTTTAACATTTCGTTAAGCACGGTTTGTCTGCGCTGTTTATTGCGTTCGGGGTTTTTATCTGGTCTGTATTGTTCGGGTGCCTTAACTATTGCGGCCAATGCGGCGCATTCGTTAAGTGATAATTCAGAAGTTGATTTATTAAAATAATAGTTAGCTGCCACTTCGGAACCGTACATACCGCCGCCCATAGCTACTGTGTTAACATAGCATTCCAAAATAACCTCTTTAGAATATCTAATTTCAAGTTCTCGAGCGCGCATAATTTCGCGCACTTTACGGCTTGGGCTTGTAGAATTGTCGCCCGTAAGGTTTTTAACCAATTGTTGTGTAATGGTTGAACCACCCTGGTTAGAAGAATAAAAGTTAAAAAACAGGTTAGCAAAGGCCGAGAATGTTCTTTTCCAGTCTACACCTTTATGTGTTTTAAAGCGTTTATCTTCTATTGCAATATAAGCATTTTTTAAATTTTCAGGAATTTCACCTTCTGCGTCAGATGACCAAATTCGATTATATTCACCATGCATACGCTGAAATTCTTGAAACTCACCTGTTTTTTCATTTTCAACATAAATGGTTGTTGTAAAATTAAGGGCTAAATCGTAAAGATTTTCGTCCATGCTGGAATCAACAAAATTAAAGGCATAAACTAAAAAAGCGCCGGCAATAATACAGCCGGTAATAACGGCTACTAAAAAAACAGAAAGCGCTATCTTAATAAAAGAAGCCTTATTAAATTTTTTAAGTTTAAAATAATTTTTAATTTTTTCAAAAACACCTAATTTTTTAGGTTGTTCTTGTGTCTCTGCTGAATTATTAGAAAAACTATTTAAGTCAATAATAGAATCGTCTTTTAAAAAATCATTATTATTTTCATTATAATCCATAGTACACCTCCAATAAAAATTAACCTTTCGTATTATAACACATTTTTTAAAAAATTGTGTTACAATATTTTAATAATTTCCATTTTTCAGCAAAAACTTATTATGGTGATTATTTTGAGGGTTAAATATACTGCTTTTTCTGTGTTTTGCATATTGATAATCTTGTTACTGATTTTTATGTTTTATATGCAAAATAAAAACAACAACTTACCCGAAAGTTATATTTTAAAATCGGTTAATAATGTTGTAGGACTTTATAAAAATGAACAATTAATTAAAGTTTACGAAAACATATCTGTAAATACATTACCCCTTACAGATAAGGACAACCTTTTAAGTGGTATTAAATTAAACAGTTTAGATGATGTTACAGCAATTATTGAGGATTTAGATGGATAACACTTGAAAAAATTTAAAAAATTTATTATACTATATATTATGTATAATAAAGGCGGTGTTATTATGAAAATTGATGCACTTCGCGCGGGAGTTGCACCGGGCGGTTTGGTTAACACAACCGAAATTAAGGTTCTAATTTGCTATATTTTAAAATCGGTTAAAGAGCCCGTTCCTGCTACTAAGTTATGTGATTTACTTTTTTATGAAGGCATAGCCAATGCCTTTGAGGTTAGTGATTCAATTGAATCACTTTTAAAAAATAAAAATATTGTTTGTGTTGATGAAAAAGAACAAACCTACACCACTACCGAATCAGGCAATAATGTGGCCGACACATTAAAAGCAACTGTGCCACTTTCAATTAGAGAAAAAGCCTGTAAAAGCACACTTAAAATGATGGCAGAAATTAGAAATGCCAAAGAAACCGATATTAGCATTGTTCGCAATGGCGATAACACATATATTACCTGCTCCGCTTTAGATAACGGCAACCCTATTATGAGTGTTCAACTGTTAGTTTCGGACGAATCACAGGCTATTAGCATTAAAAACAAATTTTTAGAATCCCCTTCGGAAATTTATTCTAAAATTATTGATTTATTTACAAATAACAATTAAAAAAAGGAGGTTAAACCTCCTTTTTTATTTTAATTTTTCAATTATTAAGTAGTCGGCTTTATAAATATCTCCGCCGCCCATTGAAATAACAAGGTCGCCGGGTTTTGCAAATTTTATAACAGTGTTTGCAACATCTTCAAAAGTTTCTACACAAATGCAATCATCTAAACCTTTTGCAATATCTTGTGAAGTTACACCGTAAGAATTTTGTTCGCGTGAACCCATAATTGGGGTTAAAATAACCTTATCAGCAATGCTTAAAGCATCAATAAAATCATCTAATAAAAGCGCGGTTCTTGAAAAAGTAAAAGGTTGGAACACCGCAATTACCCTGTTGTAATCTAAGGCTTTTGCGGCAGTTAATGTTGCTTTAATTTCGGTTGGGTGGTGGGCATAATCATCGGCCAACATAAATCCGCCATATTCCCCTAAAAATTCAAATCTACGGCCAGCGCCTTTAAATGATTCAAGCGCAGATTTTATTCCTAAAGGCGAAACCTTCAAATAATCGCAAACCGAAATGGCTGCCAAAGCATTTAAAACATTGTGGTAACCCGGAACATTTAAATCAATATCAATCAAAAATTCGCCGTTCTTAAAAACATCAAAACTAAATCCGAATTTTTCGGGTTTAATATTGTCGGCATAATAATCGTTATTTTTCAAAAAGCCAAAAGTAACGGTATTTTCAATGCCGTTTGCAGCCTTTACGGCTAAAACATCATCGCCATTATAAAAAACAGTTTTAGCCATACTAATAAACTTAGTAAAAGATTCCACAAGGTTATCCATGGTTTTAAAATAATCCAAATGGTCGTTATCGATATTAAGCAAAACTGCAATATCTGGCGACATTTGCAAAAAAGTATCAACAAACTCACAGGCTTCGCACACCATTAAATCCGATTTGCCTGCTAACCCGTTAGAATTAATTAATGGCAACTTGCCACCAATTACGGCTGTGGGGTCAAACTTGTTTAAATATAAAATTTGTGTTATCATAGAAGTGGTGGTGGTTTTTCCGTGAGTACCGGCCACACCAATAACATTATTGAATCTGCGGGTTAATGCGCCTAACAAGTGCGAGCGCTCTAAGGTTGGAATACCTTTTTGGGCGGCGGCCACAAGCTCGGGGTTATCTTTAGCAATAGCTGCTGAATATACTATTAATTCGGCATCTTTAATATTATCTGCGCTATGCCCCATAAAAACCTTAATGCCAAGGTCCATAATTCGTTTTAAAGGGTCGCTCATATTATTGTCGGAGCCTGTTAGTATATAACCTTTTGAATGCAAAATTTCGGCCAAAGGACACATTCCGGAGCCGCCAATTCCAATCATATGAATATTTTTAACACTATCTATAATTTTGTCTTCTTGCATTAAAGTCTTCATAAAAATCCCCCATATTTTTTATTTCCATATCTATTATATTGCTAAATGCAAAAAAAATAAACAATTTTTTTAAAAAAGAGGCTAAAAATGATAATTCTGCCAAAATATGTTAATGAAATTATTTCAACCTTAGAAAAAAACGGCTATGATGCTTATGCTGTTGGTGGCTGCATCAGAGACTTATTACTAGGCAAAACCCCGTTGGATTATGATGTAACCACAAACTGCCCGCCTGAAATAACTGCAAAATTATTTAAAAAAACCGTTTTAACCGGAATCAAACACGGTACCGTAACGGTTGTTACAAATGAAGGTAATATTGAAATAACAACCTTCAGAACCGACGGAGGCTATATTAATAACCGTAAACCCAAAACTGTTGAATTTCACACTAATTTAAAGCAAGATTTAACCCGTCGCGATTTCACCATTAACGCAATGTGTTATAATAAAAAAAGCGGTTTAATTGACGATTTTTGTGGTATTAATGACCTAGAAAATAAGTTAATTAAAACTGTTGGAACCCCCGAAAAACGCTTTAATGAAGACGCTTTAAGAATTTTAAGAGCGTTACGATTTTCTTCGGTTTTAAATTTTAATATAGAAGAAAATACCTTAAATGCAATGTATAAAAAAGCCTATCTTTTAAGCAACATCAGCCGCGAAAGAATTTTTAGCGAAATTTCTAAAACTTTGTTAGGCAACCGCCCCGAAAAACTTGAAGAATTTATAAACTTAGGTAATTTAGAATTTTTAAATATTAACAATGCAAAAAATTTAAAATTAATTAACAAACTTCCTAAAAAAATTAATATTAGATTATTTATGTTTTGCATTCTTTGTAATATAAATATTGAAGTTTTTTGCACAAATTTAAAATTAAATAATTCTTTAAGACAATACCTAAAAACAATGAAATTATTAAATGATTTCAAAGGTAATTTTTTAAAAGAAAATATTAAAAAAATGCTTAATTTAAGCAATAAAGAAACCACTTTAGATTATATTATTTTTTATGAAAATTACTTTAATATCCCACAAAACAACACAATTATCACACTTAATAACATTATTAAAAATAACGAACCTTTTAAAACATCAATGTTAAATATAACGGGCTCTGATATTAAAAAACTTGGTTATTCGGGTAAAAAAATTGGCGAGATTTTAAATTTTTTATTAAACGAATGTATTAAAAACCCTGACCTTAACACTTATCCGAAACTTTGCGACATTATTAATAAATTCAAAAGTAACTAATTCTATAAAACGCCATAAAATGTATTAAACATTTATGACGTTTTATTTTTTGTGTGGTGAACAATTTGATTCTTGTATTAGGCGGCGATACACGCCAAATATATTTAACAAAGAATTTAAACTTGTTAGGATATAAATCAGAACATATAATTAACAGTCAAAATTTAAAAGAAAAAATTAACATGGCCGACATAATAATTTTGCCAATACCGGCCACTAAAAACGGAATTTCAATTTTCAACACATTTTCTGATGATAATATTTATATTTCTGATTTAAAGGAATATATTAAAAATCAAAAAATTTTTACCTGTAAATTAATGTTTGAAAACAAAAATTGCATTGATTTTACAACTTCTGATTCTTTTGCAATTGAAAATGCAGTGCCTACGGCTGAAGGCGCAATTTGTTTAGCAATAAAAAATTCTAATATAACAATTTATAATAGCAATTGCTTAGTTGTTGGCTATGGTAGAATTGGTAAAATATTGGCAAATAAACTTTTATTATTGGGCGCTAATGTAACGGTAAGCGCGCGAAAAGAAAGCGATAAGGCATATATTAAAGCATATAATATGAATTATGAAAACACAAACGAACTAAATTCTGTTATTAATAAATTTGATATAATTTTTAATACTGTAAACTTCCCGTTATTTAACGATTCTTTTTTTAAAAGATGTAAAGAAGACAGTATTTTTTTAGAACTTGCCTCTTTGCCTGGGGGTATAATTGATAAAACAAACACCTATAAATGTAAAGTTATAAATGCTCAAGGCTTGCCCGGTAAATTTTCCCCTAAAAGTGCAGCCGATATTTTAACCAAAACTATTTTAAAGTCCTTAAAAGGAGAAATTTTATGAAAGGAATTAAAGCAGGATTTGCAATTTGCGGTTCCTTTTGCACCATAAAAGATGCCATTAAAGAAATTGAAAATTTAACTGTAAAAGGTATTGATGTAATACCAATAATGTCGCCTATTGTGTATGAAACCGACAACCGTTTTAATAATGCCGCTGAGCTTAGAGATATGGTTGAAATGCTTTGTAATAATAAAATAATTCATACAATTCCCCAAGCCGAACCTATCGGGCCTAAAAAAATGTTGGATATTTTAATTGTAGCACCTTGCACCGGTAATACAATGGCAAAAGTAGCCTACGGCATTACCGATACATCTGTTACAATGGCTGTAAAGGCACATTTAAGAAACAATAGGCCTGTTGTAATTGCTCCGGCTACTAACGATGCATTATCGGCAGGGGCGCAAAATATAGGGCGTTTATTAAATGTTAAAAATATATATTTTGTTCCATATGGGCAAGATGACCCTTTTAAAAAATGCACCTCGTTAATAGCTGATTTTACAAAAATTCCCTTAACAGTTGAATATGCTCTTGAAGGCAAACAGTTACAACCGCTTTTATTAAAATAGACCGCGAATGCGGTCTATTTTTTTGGTATTTCTATTATTTTATTAAGCGCAAAGGAATAAATTAGCAGTTGTTTAACATTCTTTTCAAAAATATTTTCACATGCTTTTGCATAAATGTTAAGTTGTTCGGCGTAAGACTCGGTTAAATCGGATTCATTCTTTATTCTGTCGGTTTTGAAATCTAAAACTACAATTCCGTCGTCTTCTTCGAACGCACAATCCACCGAACCTTGAACAACAACCATTTCGTTAAATGCTAAACTACTTAAATTAGGATTTAGTTCCCCTGCTTTTATCTCGGTAATAAAACGCATTTCTCTTTCACAGCGCTTTGCACTTTTAATTCTTGAATAAATGTTGCTGTTAAAGAAATTTTCCAAATCTTTAATTTCAATAGCATCACGTTCGGCTTCACTTATAAATTCCCATTCATAAAGCCTTTCAAGTTCACTTGAAACCGAAATTTCGGCATTGGCAAAATCTGCAAACTGCATAAAACGGTGTGTGGCAGTGCCGCGCTTTGTTGGTTTTAACCCGTGTTTTGACATAAAATCAGGCACAGCAGTGAAGCTGAAATCTTTAATTTCGGCTTTATTTGCTAAACCTGTAACCGAAGTTTTAGATTCAATTGATTTAATTTCTTCATAAGGGTATGAATAATTAATATTATTAAATATTTGTTGAGCAAATTGACTGTTTTCAAAATATTCTTCGTTGTTATCAACATTGCTAATACTTTTAAAAACATTTTCTGCGTTAATTAAATTAAACTCACACCTGCTGTTGCTTTGTGAATTTAAACCTTTTGCAATGCCTTTAATATTAAAATCAGGGTGAATTACAGAAGAATAAATGAACCAATTTGAATAACTGCTGGAGTTTTCTAAAAACAGGCGATAATCGTCTAAAGTGTTACAACAATTTGAAAATTTTGCAGCATCGGACAGTTTGTCATAAATATTATTGCCCGAGCAAACAATTAATAGTTTTTCTTTTGCACGTGTTAACGCAACATATAAAAGTCGCATTTCTTCTTGATAACCGCGGGCAATCATTGCCTTTTTTATAACCTTAAAATACAGAGATTCTGTTTTAATGTTTTGGTCTAAATTAAAAAACCTAAAGGCTAACCCTAAATTAAAATCGGTAATTAAATTACGGCGTGAATCTTCTGCCGAAAAACCTTTTGATAAATCGGCTAAAATGCAAATAGGATATTGTAACCCTTTGGATTTATGTATGGTGCAAATAGTAACGGCATTTTCACTACTTTTTTGGGAAGCAGTCTTGTTTTCGGAATTATTTAATTTATTAATAAATTCAACAAATTTAATAATATTTTTAGAGTGATTGTTTTCTTCATACTCATTTGCATAATTTAAAAATAAAATTAAATTTTCACGGCGTTGTTCCCCGTTTTCAAGGGCTGATACAACATTTAGAAATTCAGTTTTTTCATACAAATAATCAATTAACTCGTATAAACTTAAACTGATACATGCGCTACGGTATAAGTTTAGTTGTTCTAAAAAAGCAATGCATTTTTTATCTCCATTTATTGAAGCTGCCGTTATACAAGAAATTAAGTTGCCTTTTAAATTTATGGCTCTGATTTTTGCTAATTCGTTAGCGGTAAAATTAAAAATCGGCGACATTAAAACCGAAACCAACTCAATATCTCGGGTAGGGTTGCTAATAACGGTTAATAATGAAAGCATAATCTTAATTTCAGAAGAATCTAAAGCATTTTCTGCCGAAAAATTAACCGGTATTCCCCTGCTTTTAAGGTGCTTTGCAAAAATTTCTCCTTTTGACCTAACGCCCCTTAAAATAATGGCAAAATCGCTGTATTTGGGTTTTCTTAATTCGGTGCCGTCTGTAACTTTATGGTTATTAATATAGTCTTCAATAAAGTTCGCAATGTGCTCGGCTTCGGTTTCGGTGGCATTGGCTAATTTTGTATTCAAGTTAATAAAATCAATTTTGGTTTCAATGCTACTATTTTCAGGGTAAACGGCCGTGGGGACCAAAATTTCTTCTTCATTATATTTTATACTGCTTTTTTGGCCGTTCATTATAAGTTCAAATAAAAAGTTAATATATTCACAAATGCCGGTGCGGCTTCTAAAATTATTGCCTAATATAATTTTTTTAAGGTCGGTTTCTTTGCTGTTTTCATAAGGTATAAATTTATTTTTCTTGACCAGAAAATTATCGGGATTAGAACCCCTGAAACCATAAATGCTCTGTTTAACATCACCAACAGCAAATAACCTTTTACCATTACCCGATAAAATTTCAAAAAGCAAATCTTGCATATCGTTAACATCTTGAAATTCATCAACTAAAACTTCATCGTAGTTATTTATAATCTCTTGTGCAGTTTTTGTTAAAACAACAGAATCATCTTTATATTCACACAAAAGATTTAAAGCATAATGCTCGGCCTGAGAAAAAGTCATAACATTACTATTAATACATTCAGCAGCAAAACTATTAGAAAACTTTAAAACAATTTCTAATAATTTTTTAATAAGAGAAAATTGAATAATTAAATCATTTTTAATAATATCTTCTTCTGAATAAATAAAACTTGACAAATCAGCAAAAATTTTTCTTGCTTTTTGGCGTAAATTTTTAGCAACCTCAACTTCATCAAATGCAATTTTTTTAGATGAAGGCCAACGGTCAAAATCTGCATTATTCAGTTTGATTTTTGTTGAATTAAAATCGCCTTTTTCTGCTGTGTTAATAACATCTTCAAAAATTAAAATGTCATTATTAATAACACCCAAAAATTTAATAAGTTCAGCGTTATTGGATAACGAATTTAAAGCGAACTTTAAATAATTAATTGCTGTTAATAATTCATTTTTTACAATAATTAACGAAATTTTTATTAAATCGTTAATTAATTCATTGTTATTAATTTTATTAATTAAATTATTAAGCCAAAAATTAGGAAAAGGTAAGTTTTGGGTTTGTTTATAAATTTCATAAACGGCAGTTTTTAAATCAGTTTCGTCAAATTTTGAACACAAAGCATTAAGTAAAGCCTTAAATTCAGGGGTGTCGGCCTCGAATTCTTCATTAAAAATTTTAAGCAAAACCTTTTCTTTAATTTCGCTCACAGATTTTTCATCACCAACAGTGAAATCCGGGGTTACGCCTAAAATATCAAAATGTTCCCTAACAAGTTTTAAGCAAAAAGAATCTATTGTGCAAATTTCGGCATTTCTGATTTTAAATTTTTGAGCCATCAAATATTTATTATTGGGGTTTTCGTTAATTTTTTCAAATAACTTTTGTTCTATTCTTGAGCGCATTTCTTCGGCAGCTTCGGTCATAAAGGTAACTACCAAAAGTCTGTCGGCTGAAATTGGATTTTCTTTGGTTAAAAGACGGGCAACCCTTTCGGCTAAAACAGCAGTCTTGCCGGAGCCTGCTGCCGCAGAAACTAATGTTCCGCCTAAGGCTTCAATAGCATTATTTTGTTGTAAAGTTGCTTTAAATGCCATTTTTGTTAGCCTCCTTTAAAAATTCCATAATATCGGCATTAGTTAATGTTTTATCTGCCGAAATATGCTCTTTATTCTCATTGCAGCAAATAGCCGAATAATCGCAATATTTACAGGCATCTATCTCGACACCATCGATGGGTTGGGCGTTGAATTCACCAGATGAAACATTGTTTCCAAATCTTTTAAATAGCAATTCAATGTAATTGAAAATTTCGTTAAACAAATTTGCCTCGGCATAAGATGCAGTTTGTTTTTTTAACGTGCCATCGGCCTTAAAGGGCTTGCGAGGAATATATTCCCCTTCGCCCTGCTTGTCCATAGCAGAAATTACCGCTTCATCCAAAAGCACAAGACCATTCATTGAAAGCACATTATCTTCGCCAAAATCGCGTTTAGAGGGCATATATAATATTCCGGCGGGTAAATTCTTATTTAAAACAGAATCGTCCCCACGCACAACAGCGTAAAGATAAATTAACATTTGCATATTAAGACCCAACAAAATATCGGGCAACTTAAAATTTTTAGTTCCTGTTTTGTAATCAACAATTCTTACGTAACCGTTCCACAAATCTAACCGGTCAATACTTCCGTTAAGAGTTATATTTCCGTTATCAAACGGTATATTTATGGCAGGAATACCGCTTTTATCGCCAATTTTTAATTCACAATATTTTGGTGTGAAATCACTTTGTAAAAGCTCGTTAATAATATGAAAAGCAACATCTTTTAAAGAGCCGGAAATAATATTAATTAAAAATTCAATTCGTTTGGTAACAATTTTTTCATAACCGTCAATAAGCGATAAATATTCACTTATAAGCTCATCAACCTTATTGTCGGAATCTTGTTTTGTGAAATTTTCAAAATCGTTAAAATATTTTGAAATTAAATTTTCTAAAACAAAATGCACTAAAGTTCCGCGTTGCAGAACATCAAAATCGGCAGGTTGAATTTTTTTAATTCGCAAACCATAACGGCAAAAATATGAAAACTTACAACGATGATATGTATCAAACGAAGTAGCTGAAACCCTAATGTTTTGCCCAAATAATTTTTTTGCATTTTCGGGCGAAATATTTGTATTATGTTTATAAAAATTATTTAATTTATCTTCAATATTAACGGCAAAACCATTTTTATTTAGTGCATTATTAATGGTTAAATAGTCGTTTTTATTATTGCTGTAAAATTCGTATAATTTTTCCAATGATTTTACCTGTGTTTCGGGCAAATTTAATTCGGTTAATTTGTTGTTTTCAAAATTAACAACATTAATATCATATGTATTTATTATATCGTTAATAGCCTGAGAAGGTTCTAATAACGAGCCATTTTGGTTGTTGGTTGCATAACTAATATAAAGTTTTTCGGTAGCACAACAAAGACTTGAATATAATAAATAATCTTCATTAATAGCGGCAGTAACATCGAATTCTGAAATTTCTAACCCATTTTCAATTAAAACTTTGCGTTCACCATTAGAAAAAATTCCAAAAGAAGCAGCATTAGCCGGAAATACACCTTGGTTAACACCCAAAACAAAGGCAATTTTTGGGCGTGATGGTTTTATTCTGTCGGCTGAGCCAAATGTTACTTCGTCTAACATTTGCGGTATATTACCAATTGTAACGCCGTTTAAAGCATTATTCCAAATGTCTATAAACTCAGAAACCGAAACATTAGAATTGGGCATACACTTAACTATACTGTCTAAAAGTTCAATAATAGTATCATACCCTTGTCTTAAAATTTCAGCCTCATTAATTAAATTATTTTGTTTTAAATAATTATAATTTTCTTTAAGTTTTTGGGTAGTATTACAGTCTTCTAACAACTTTATAATAGCGGTAGCCATATCTTTGGGAGTACCGACAAATGAATTTTTAAATGAAAAAACAGGTGAAATTGCCTTTTGCCTTAAATTATTAATATTTTTAAGTTTTTCGGAATAATTTTTAGTTTCACCTGCTACAAAACCATTAGGATTCATGGTCCATTCATCAGTCCAAGCGTTACCCTTAATATTCCATAAATATGAATAATTTTCAAGCTCGGAAATTTCTTCAAAATTTAAATTAGTAAGCCCTGTTTTATGAAAATTTAAAATTTCTTCGGTTGAAAAACTTTTGGCTAACATTAATGCCGAATTAATTAACACAACAACAGGCAGGTTTGTAATGCCTGTTCGGTTATCAAAAAAGCAAAAAACATTGTTTTTTTTGCATTCTTTTTCAATGGAATTTTTATAATTTTCTGCATTACGCGCAATAATAACAAAATCTTTATAACGATAATTTTGAGTTCTTACAAGTTTGCGTATTGTTGCAGCGACATAGGCGGCTTCATCGGCAACGTTTTCGCATTTTGTTATAAAAACATTAGTAAATGCTTTGTCATATTTTTGCCTATTACCCGCCAAATGCGATTCAATTACACTTAAATCTGTGTTTTTATAAAAATTATTTTTTAGTTTTTGTGGCTCGTTAACCACAATACCATGTTTTTTTGCAATAGAAATAATTTTTTGTGCCGTTAAATTAACATTATAAAAAAGTGAAAAATCGGTGCTTGTAATATCATTTGTAGTTAACGAAACACACACATTATTTGCTTGTGAAATTATGTGTTCAATAATTTTATATTGTTGACCTGTAAAGTTTTTAAAAGAATCTATATAAACATTTTTATTTTTAAAAAACTTAAATTCCTGTAATTTAGTGTTAAGCCTTGTTAAATCATCGGAAGGGTCTAAAAAAGTGTTGCCTAAAAGCGCATTATATGCCGAATATATTACCGAAATATCGTTTAATTTTAATTTTAAATAAGAGTTATTAATTGAGTTTGATGCGGTTAAAATTTCTTCGGGTAAAATTGCATCTGATTTTAATTCGTTAATGGCGGCCAATATATTTTGGCTAAACCTTACAGAAGAAGAATATTTATTCCAAATTTTAAGCTTGTCCGCAACCGATTTAAATGCTCTGTTAATTAAAATTGTTTTATCAGATTCGGTAATTCGGTTGGCAATTTGGCCACCGGTTTTACGCGATATTTCATCGTAAAGTCTTGAAAAACTTAGCACTGAAACATTTGTAGAAGATTTATTGCCTAACATTTTTAACAAAGCACGTTCGCTTTCAAAAGTAAATTGCTCAGGTACTAATAAAATAACCTCTTTATTATTTAAAACATCGTTTTTAATATTCTCTAAAATTTTATAACTTTTGCCAGTTGCTGCGCGGCCGTAAATAATGTTAAGCATATTTTTCACCTCGCATATATTTTAACATAAAATTATAAATTTTTAAAGCATAAAAATTGCCCTTAAAATAACCAAAGCAATTATCCCGGGTAATCCGTAAAAAACAGCTGCACCTGTTGTAAAATAATTAATTGGAATATATATGCCTGAAAATTTTGAGGTTAAATTTATAATAAATAATATTATTAATGAAAATGTTGAAAAGATTAAAAAATTTTTAAAAGGTTTTTTAGTTTTGAAATAAAAAATTAACAAAAATATAAAATAAACAACCACATAAATACATAAAAAAATTTTAATAAACATCATAAATTTTCACTCCCGTAAAAATATATTAAGTTAATTTATAAAATATGAAAGGCAGCCTTTTAGGCTGCCTAAAAAATTATAATAAATATTCTTTTAATTGTTCGGTTTTATCGGTCTTTTCCCATAAAACACCAAGTTCTTCCCTGCCCATATGACCATAAGAAGATAATTCTTTATAAATTGGTTTTCTTAAATCTAAATTTTTAATAATTGCGGCCGGTCTTAAATCAAAAATTTTATTTACGGCTTCGGCAATTTTCTCATCAGGTACTATTCCTGTGCCAAATGTATCCACCATTACTGAAACAGGTTTTGCAACACCAATGGCATATGCTAATTGAATTTCACATTTTTCGGCAATTTTTGCAGCAACAATATTTTTTGCAACATACCTTGCGGCATAAGCAGCGCTGCGGTCTACCTTAGTGGCATCTTTGCCCGAAAAGGCTCCGCCGCCATGCCTTGCCACACCACCATATGTATCCACAATAATTTTTCTGCCTGTAAGGCCGGTATCACCCTGTGGGCCACCAATAACAAAACGGCCTGTTGGGTTAATGTAAATTTTAGTATTATCGTCAATTAAATTTGCAGGTATAATGGGTAAAATTACCTCTTTTAAAATACCCTCACGCAAGGTTTCTAAATCTACGCTGCTGCTGTGTTGTGATGAAACAACAATTGCATCAATTCGGGTAACGGTGCCATTATTATACTCTACAGTTACCTGGGTTTTGCCATCGGGTTTTAAATAATTTAAAATTCCCTCTTTTCGAACATAGGTTAACCTTTTTGCTAATTTATGTGAAAGCGAAACCGAAAGTGGCATTAACTCTGGTGTTTCATTGCAGGCGTAACCAAACATCATACCTTGGTCGCCGGCACCGTTAAGGTTGAATTCATCTTCTTCGCCGCTTTTAAGCTCGGCCGATTTATCAACACCTAAGGCAATATCTGCCGATTGTTTATCAAGTGCGGTTAAAACAGCGCAAGTGTTGCCGTCAAAACCGGCTTCGGCGCAATTATATCCAATTTCACAAACAGCTTGACGCACAGTATTAGTAATATCAATTTGGGCGGTTGTTGTAATTTCTCCCATAACCGTTATAACACCGGTTGTGCAAAAAGTTTCGCAAGCAACACGGGCAAGTGGGTCTTGTTTTAAAATTTCATCTAAAATCGAATCAGATACTCTGTCGCAAACTTTATCGGGGTGGCCTTCTGTAACCGATTCAGATGTGAATAAAAATTTAGCCATAAAAATTCCTCCAAAAAAATAACCGCCTCAAAAGAAGCGGTGCAATACCTCATCTTTCGGAAATTCCGCAGGATTTGGCACCTTGAAAATTCAGGTTGCCGGGCTTCAACGGGCCTGTCCCTCCGCCACTCTTGATAAGGAAATATTTAATTTACATACAACATTATAGCATAATATCGAATTTTGTCAACTTAAAAAATTTGGAAAACACCGTTTAGTTTTAAAGTTAAGTAAAGGAAAGTTATTATAATTAATAAAACCGAAATAATTGTAATTATAACACCTTTTAAAGAGTTTTGTTGGGTGTTGTTTTGCAATATTTTAAATTTTTTAAGTGCATTTGTAATTGGTTTATAAATAATTAACACAGCCGAAGAATTTATTATGGTTTTGGCGGCATTAAATGGCAAAAGCAAAGGTAAAATCATTGATATGACAGCTGACCTATTAACACCCATATAAAAAGGTGTTATAAAAATATTAGCTAAAATCATAATAAATATGACCGAAATTATTGAAAACACAAGACCTAAAACTGCTCCAAAAAATGTTCTTTTATATTTATATATAATACCACAAACTAAAGCAAAGGTTCCGCTTGCTAAAAAATTCATTATAAAACCATAAAAACCGGTATCACTAACCGAAATAAACTCTAAAAACGCTACAATTAATGATGAAGCTAAACCATAAAGCGGACCATACATTAATGAAACAATAGCAATTAACGAATCCTTTAAATCGAAGGTTAAAAAAGAAACTTTAAACCTAAACACAAATGTTAATAAAAATGCAGCCGCTGTTATAACACCGGTAACAGCAATGGCTTTGGTATTTTTTTTGTAATTAACCATATTTACCTCCAAAAAAAGCCTCGGTACATAAAAACATACCGAGGCTAATAAGCAATATAAGTTCTACTATCCGGACTATACCGTCGGCTTCGGAATTACACCGAATCGGCCCTGAAACCAGGGTTAGTGGGCTATAACCACCGGTGAGGAATTTCACCTCGCCTCGAAACAAATAAATCTTAACACTAAATTATTATATTGTCAATATAAAATAAAAATAACCAAAAATTTGTAATAATGTAATTAAAGGCAATCCCAACATAAACCTTTTATGCCGTGTTTTATGCCTGAAAATGCACATTGAAATATACATTAATGCGGCACCGCCTAAAAAAGCCACAAAAAACAGTGATTTTTCGCTTATACGACGTTTTTGGTGTATAGCCAACTGTTTATCGGCCCAGGCTAAAACAAAGCCAAATAAATTAATTATTAATAAATAAACTAACATAATTAATGTGAAAGCACGTTGGCTGTAAAGGTTCTTCTGAACGAATTAAAGAAAATATCTTCTTTAACGAAATCGTTGCCTCTACCTAAAAGGTCAAGGCGTTCTTCTTCTAATTCATCAATTCGGTCAATTTTACCATCAACAAAATCTTGCAACATATTAGTGCAATGCTCAAGCCTTGCAATATAACCGCCTACTCGAATGTTCTGAACATCGAACCCGTTACTTTTATTTTCAAGTAACCACTGATTTCTAAAATTATTATAGAAAACTTTAGCCTGTTTAATAAGTTTTTTGCAATCTTTAATAAGTGATTTTAAGGCATTTATATCACGATTTGAATAAGCTTCCCTGATTTTAAAACCTAAATCGGCCTTAAGAGCAACAGTTTCACTTAAAGCTCCCAAAGTTGCAAAAAGGTAACCCCATTCTTCATTGTTTTTAACAAGATTTAATTTTCGGGCAAGTTTTTTATGTGTTTCGGCAGTGCCGTCTAAAATCAAACTATCCATACGGCCATTAAATATGTCGTTATAGAAAATGTATTTGCTGGGATTAATTGGTTTGCCGCCGTTGGTTAAATCTAAAAGCATAAATCTATCGAACGAGATATTATATTTTGCCTTAAATTTTTCTTTAATGCTCTTAAGGTTTCGGTTACCTTTAATAAACTCCGAAACATAGAAAAGTGCTGGTAAGGTTGAAAATTTAGAACATTCGGCAGAATCGTCGCCCCATAAGGTAAAGAAAATATCTTTAATACCATTTTTTTCACAGCTTTGCAAAGCACATTTTGAAGACTGAATTGAAAATGTATTATTAGGGGCAAAACCTGTCCAGGTCCAAAGGCCGCCTGCAAACCAGGTTGAATCTTTCATTTTATTATGGGCTTTAAGCATTTTATCATAATGATTTTTGTCTTTATGATAATAATCCCAGTAAACTAAGTCAACATTTTCGGGAATTAGTTTTTTAAAATCATCGCTAACTTTAAAATTAGTGTTATAATATGAACCGTTAGAAGCAATTCTAAAGAACATATCTGACCACATAGAAAGTGTGAAGCCGTATTTTGCACCAATTTCGGCAACTCGTTTAATATGTTCA
>JAFSIN010000025.1 GCA_017439765.1 Clostridia bacterium
AAAATAATTCTAATTAAAAAGGAAGTGCTAAGTAATGAGCGAAAGCATTAAAGGTATTATGGATACCACCATGGATAAAATGCGCACAGTAGTAGATGCCGATACTATTATTGGTACACCAATAAATGTTGGCAGCATTACACTGGTTCCGGTTTCTAAAGTTTCGTTTGGTGTGGCCACGGGCGGTTCCGATTTTTCTACAAAAACTCAAAGCGGAATGTTTGGCGGTGGCGGCGGTGCCGGTGTTTCTATAACACCCATTGCTTTTATTGCCATTAACGGCAGCGATATTAAAATGTTACCGGTTTATAACGAGTTAACATCTTTAGAGCGCGCCATTAGCATGACACCCGAATTACTCGAAAAGGTTAAAGAACTTTTCAATAAAGATAAATAGTATATTAACATTCACTCCTTAATAAATATTTACTAAATATATTTTTAAGGGGTATAATATGAAAATTTTAAAAGTATCGGTTATAATGGGTATGTTTTTGTTGTGCTTTAGTTTTAACGCATATGCTGCTAAAACCTCGGCAAAATCAGCCGTATTAATAAACGCCGATACTTTTTCGGTGTTATATAGTCATAATATGACCGAACGCTTGCCAATGGCCAGTACCACAAAAATTATGACTGCATTAATTTTAGCCGAACAAAATACTCCCCAAAAAACCATTACCGTTACCGAAAATATGGTTAAGGTAGAGGGCTCATCAATGGGGTTGAGGGCAGGCGACACCGTAACATACCACGATTTGTTGTATGGCATTTTGTTGCCATCCGGCAACGATGCCGCAAATGCCGCCGCAATTTCGGTTGCAGGTTCTATAGAAAAGTTTGCTATTTTAATGAATAAAAAGGTTGCGGATTTTGGTTTACATAATACTAATTTTGTTACACCGTCAGGCCTCGATGCAAACGGACATTTTACAACAGCTTACGATTTAGCCGTAATTGCTGCTAATGCTTTAAAAAATGAAAATTTTGCCTTGGCTGCTGCCAGTTATACCGCTAAAGTTAAAATTAACGACACCACCATCACACTTAAAAATCACAACAAATTATTAAAAATTTATGATGGCGCCATTGGCGTTAAAACAGGGTTCACAAAGGCTTCAGGCAGGTGTTTGGTTTCGGCCGCCAAAAAAGGGAATACCACATTAATTGCCGTTACTTTAAACGATAAAAACGATTGGCAAGACCACACCGATTTGCTGGATTATGGCTTTAGTTTAACCACCGAAACAACCGTTGCACCAAAAAATAATACAAAAATTTCGGTGTTAAACCAAGCCGAAGAAACAATTAATGCGGTGTTTAAACCTTTAACAATTACTACTACACCGGGCGATGATATAACATATAAAGTGGTTTTACCAAGCGTTGTTTTTTCTCCCGTGAAAAAGGGCGATGTAATTGGTTATACTTTGTTTTATGTTAATGGTAAACAAATTGGAAAAACAAATATTACTGCCGATTCCGAGCATATTAACACCGTAATCGAACAAAATTTTTATAAAAAATTATTTAATACATATAAAACACTGTTAAGGAGTTTGTAATGAGGACTGTAAAAATTAGACTTCAAAAGCATTTATCGGCTTGTGGTGTGGCTTCGCGCCGCAAGGCAGAAGAACTAATAATGGCCGGCAAGGTTAAGGTTAACGGCCATATTGCTAAAATAGGCGACAGTGTAGACCCCAAGCGTGATAAAATTACGGTTTCGGGTAAAAATGTTGTTGCTACCAACCAAAAGGTTTACATAATGTTGCACAAACCGAGAGGCTATGTTACAACCTTGAGCGATGAGTTTTCCCGTAAATGTGTTGCCGATTTGGTTAAAGATGTTCCTGCAAAGGTTTTTCCGGTTGGCAGGTTAGATAAAGATTCCGAAGGGCTTTTGTTTATGACTAATGATGGCGATTTTGCCAACCGCATAACACACCCTTCGAGCCATGTTAACAAAACCTACCGCGTTACAGTAAAAGGCGGGGTAGATGACGAAAAACTGGACAAGCTTTGCAGCGGTGTTGTTATTGACGGTGTTAAAACCTTGCCGTGCGATGCTTTTATTGCCGAAAAAAAGCCCGACCGCACAGTTCTGATTTTCATTATTCAAGAGGGAAGAAACCGTCAAATTCGCAAAATGTGTGAAGCCGTTAAGTTAGATGTTATACGCCTGAAAAGAACCGAAATTGCCGGTGTAAAATTAGGAATGTTGGGCCAAGGAAAGTGGCGCGACCTTAATGAAAAAGAAATTCACAGGCTGGAATCCATAAGTAAATCGAACAAAGAGGTGCAATAATGCTAAGTGTTTTACCCGTTACCGATAACTCCGAGTTGAGTGAAATTTATAAATCTGCCAATATACAATTAACCGAAAATGCCGGTGCCGTTGTTGCTAAAAATGGTAATGAAGTTTTAGGACTTTGTTTGTTCACGTTAAAAAATAACATTACCATTAATTATCTGGCACCTGCTGACGATTTAATGTTGGCCGATGGTATTTTGCACAGTGCTTTGCATGTGGCAGAGTGTAACGGTGTGTTTACGGCTTGTTATTCAAATACAGCACCAATAAACGTTTTAAAAAAATTAGATTTTATTTTAGATGAGGCCGAAAAAACCTTAAAAATCGAAAAATTACATCAAGGCTGCCATGGGTGTTAAAAAAAATTAAAAAAAACTTGCAAAATAAATTTGTTTGTGGTAACATAATAGTTGCTTATTATTAAAATTCGGAGGTGCGTTAAATGAATGCCTTAGAAATTATTATAGGAATTGTAATAATCTTAGTTTCACTTTTAATTATTGGTGTTGTAATTTTACAGCGTGGCCACAGAAGCGGAATAAGCGGTGTTATTTCCGGCGGGGCCGATACATTCCTTTCTAGAAACAAAGCAAGAGATTTCGATTCATTCTTAGCTAAATGGACTAAAGTTATAGCAATTGTTTTCTTTGTTTTAGCTTTGGTTGCCAATGTTATTTCGTTTGTTAAATAAAAATTTAAAACAAAAAGCGTTGTGAATTTCACAACGCTTTTTTTATTTTGCAAATAAACTATTACCAAAAGAATCAATTCCAACAATAAGCGGAAAATCATTTACAACCAATTTTTTAACCGATTCGCAACCCAAATCTTCAAATGCAATAACCTCGCACTGTATTACCGACTGTGCAATTAATGCGCCTGCTCCGCCTATTGCGCAAAGGTAAACACCTTTGTTTTTCTTAATAGAATCAACAACATATTTTGCACGGTTGCCTTTTCCAATGGTGCATTTTAGGCCTAAATCGTATAATCTTGGGGTGTATGGGTCCATTCTTGAAGATGTTGTTGGACCACAACTGCCTATGGGCAAATTTTTTGGTGTGGGTGTGGGCCCTGCGTAATAAATTACAGAATTTTTAATTTGAAAGGGCAGTGGTCGGTTATCTTCAAGCAGTTCAAAAAACCTTTTGTGTGCCGCATCGCGCGCGGTATAAATTTCGCCCGACAAATAAACCCTGTCCCCACAAGATAACTTGTCAATATTTTTTACAATATCTTTGGTGTTGAAGTAATATGTATTCATTTACTTGTTAATAACCGAATAAAATTTTTCAAAATTTTCGGCCGAATCACTTTGAATTTTTTTGGAATTTTCAAGGGTGGCTTTTGTGTCATTAAGCGATAAATTTAATTTATCCACATTATCGGTAAATTCGTTACACATATTAATAATTTTGGTTTTAAGGTCGTTTAAATTTTCATTTGCGGCATTAATGGCGCTAAGGTTGCTTTCGATTTCCAGGTTAATGCCGTCTTTTGCAGTATCGGCAGCATTCATAATGGCCTTAGCATTTGTTTGTGCAACCAAATAAAGTTTGCCAATATTGTCGCTTAATTCTTTTACCTCTTCGTACTTAGCGCTGTAAAATTCAACCTTTTCCAAAAGTTCGGAATTTTCGCTTTTAAGGTTTTCTATTTGCTTTTCACTTTCTTCTATTTTTTGGTTGCCTTCTTTAATTTTGGTGTTTAACTCGGTTTGAATTTGGGTGTTTTTTATTGCCTGCTTTTGCAAATATTCGGCAACATCGTCGCAATTATAACCAAAAAGGCTTTTTCTAAAACCAAGTGCCATATTAAAAATCCCCATTTCTCATATACTTAATAACATTATAACAGCAGTTGTGCTTTTTTACAAGATAAATATTTTATGC